>JAUTCN010000016.1 GCA_030673965.1 Fusobacterium sp. JB019
ATTTACAGAATGGAAAGAGATAAGAGATTTACGTGGAAAAGATTTTAAATTAATGAGAACACCTCTTGTATATGATGGAAGAAATATATATGACACGAAAGAGATGAGTGAAAATAATATAGAATATTATTCAATAGGAAGATAGGTGTTGATATGAATAAAAAATATTTAATAACAGGAGCAGCTGGTTTTATAGGATATTATTTATCCAAAAAATTATTAGAAGAAGGAAAAGTAGTAATTGGAATAGATAATATTAATGATTACTATGATGTTAACTTAAAACATACAAGACTGGGTATTTTAAATAAATTTGAAAACTTTAAATTTATACAAGAAGATATTTCAAATAAAGAAGAAATATTAGAAATATTCAAAGAAGAAAAACCAAATATTGTTGTGAATCTAGCAGCTCAAGCAGGAGTAAGATATTCAATAGAAAATCCTGATGCCTATATTAAAAGTAATATAGAAGGATTCTTTAATATATTAGAAGCTTGTAGATATTATGAAGTTGAACATTTAGTTTACGCATCATCAAGCTCTGTATATGGAAATAATAAAAAAGTACCATTTGAAGAAAGTGATAATGTGGATAGTCCAGTATCTTTATACGCAGCTACTAAAAAGTCAAATGAATTAATGGCAAGTACTTATAGTCATTTATATAAAATACCAGCAACAGGACTTAGATTCTTTACAGTATATGGTCCAATGGGAAGACCTGATATGGCCTACTTTGGATTTACTGATAAATATTTTAAAGATGAAGCCATTCATATATATAATAATGGTGATTTTGAACATGATCTTTATAGGGATTTCACATATGTAGATGATATAGTGGAAGGAATAGAAAAATTAATAGATAAAGGTCCCAATATTAAAGAACTTCATAGAGTATTTAATATAGGAAATAATAATCCAGAGAAACTAATGACATTTATATTAACTTTAGAAAAATGCTTAAGTAAGTCTTTAAATAAAAATATAGAATTTAAGAAAATATATGAACCAATAAAATTAGGAGACGTCCCAAAAACCTATGCATCAACAGATAAATTACAAAACGAAATAGGATTTAAACCAAAAACAAGCATAGAAGAAGGACTACAAAAATTTACAGATTGGTATGTGAGGTATTATTAAGTTAGGAGAGAATAAAAAGTGAAAATACTGATGTTAGATGTCTATGGTAGAAGTGTGAAAAGAAAAAAAAGATATGGCGCTCAAAAAAGTATGGATGAATTAATTAAAACTTTAAGTGTTGAAAATAATTGTGTACAAATTTATTTGGAGGATGAAATATCGAAAATAAAATTTAAACAAAATAGAATATTATTTCCTATTTCAAAAAAGATAAATGTTTTTGGAGGAAAAATATTAAGGTATAATTTTTTTCAAAAAATTAAGTTAGCATTATCAATATTGTTTTTTCAAATAAGATTATACTTTTTATTAAAAATAGAGAAACCAGATGTTTTTTATTGTAATGATATAAGAAGTTTTTTTATGGTTTTTTTAGCAACAAAATTATTAAAAATAAAAACTATAACATATATAAGAGTTGACATAAAAAATAATTTTGTAAGTAGAAATTGCTTAAGAAACTGTGATAAGATTATAACTATCTCTAATGGATTATTAAACGATTTAGATCAAAATTTTGTAAAAAAATATAAAAATAAAATAAAATTAATTTATACAGGCTTTGATTTTGATACATATGACTATAGTTCTAAACTAGATAATTTATCAAAAGACAAAGTTAGAATAGGGTATGTGGCTTCAATAAATCCAAGAAAAGGATTAGACTTTTTAACTGATATTTTAGAAAATAATCAAAAGATTAAAGACAAATACCAATTAGTTATAGCAGGAGGAGTTATTCCTAATTATGAAGAATATTGGGAGAAAATAGAAAATAAATTAAAAAGTAACAATATAGATTACGTATTTTTAGGATTTCAAAAGAATATAGATAAGATTTATAACTCGATAGATTTTTTAGTGCTACCTTCTTTATCTGAAGGGTTACCAAGATCAATTATAGAAGGAATGAGTCATTCAATTCCAGTTATAGCAAATAACGTAGGAGGAACTAATCAAATATTAGAAAGTGGAATTAATGGATTTTTAATAGAGGTTGGCGATAAGGTTAATTGGGAAGAAAAAATAGAAACTTTAATATTTGATAAAGGATTAAGAATTTCTATGGGGAAAAAATCAAGAGAAATAGTAATAGAAAAATTTTCAATAACTAAATATAAAAAAAGAGTGCAAGAAGAGTTTTGAATTTAAGGAGGTGAAATTATTTTAATAAAAATTTATAGAAGAATATTTTCAATAAGTAAAGTAATTTTTTTTAAAATTATTTTTAGAAAAAAATTAGAAATTAAAAATTATTTAAAAAGCTATTGTTTAAATGGGACTAAAATATATATAGATAAAGGTAAATGTATATTTAAAGGATCACCTTGTTTAAGAGAAAACATAAAACTAAATATAAGTTCAGGAATATTAGAGATAGGAGAAAATACTTTTATAAATACAAATACAACAATTAATTGTAGAGAACAAGTAAAAATAGGTAAAAATTGTTTGTTTGGTGAAGGAGTTAGAATATATGATCATGATCATGTATTCTATTTGTCTGATAAACTAGTAGAAAGAAATAAATTTAAAACAAAATCAATATTGATAGGGAATAATTGCTGGATTGGAGCAAATGCAATTATTTTAAAAGGAATAAAAATAGGAGATAATTCTGTGATAGGTGCAGGGACAATTGTAACAAAAGATGTCCCTAAAAATACTATATTTCACTCAAAACAAAATTATTTTTTTGAAGAAAAAATTAGGGAGGATATCCATGATTAAAGTTTTACAGGTAGTGGATAGTATGAATTTAGGGGGGATACAATCATTTTTAATGAGTATTTATAGAAATTTAGATTACGACAAAATTCAGTTCCATTTTTTAGTTCATACAGAAAAAGAATGTTTTTATGATTCTGAAATTAGGGCATTAGGAGGAAAAATTTTTAATGTTCCCGCTAGAAATCAGGGTATAAATAAAAATAGAAAAGCGTTGATTAAATTTTTTGAAAATAATAAGAATTATCAAATAGTTCATATGCATGAATCTTCCTTGTCTTATATAGAACCATTAAATATAGCTAAGAAATTTGGAGTTAAGACAAGAATAATTCATAGTCATAGTACAGGTTTTTCAAAAGGGAATTATATACATAAAATTTTGCATAAATTTCATCAATTAAATATAATAAAAATATCTACTCATAGATTTTCTTGTTCTGATAAAGCTAGTAGGTGGATGTACGGAACAGAAAATGGGGTTACAATAATTAAAAATGGAATTGATTTAAAAAAATATAATTTTAATATGAAAATAAGAGAAGAATACAGAAAAAAATTTAAAATACAAAATAATATAGTAATAGGACATGTAGGAAGATTTACATATCCAAAAAATCACATTTTTTTATTAAAAATTTTCAAAAAATTACTAAGTTATAATGAAAAATTTATTTTATTATTAGTTGGAGAAGGCCCTTTAAAAAAAGAGATAGAGCAGTTATCAATGAAATTAAATATAAATAATAAAGTTATTTTTTTAGGTGGCAGAAAAGATATTAGTAAAATTTTACAGTCAATGGATATATTTTTATTTCCCTCATTATATGAAGGATTACCGTTGTCATTAGTAGAAGCACAAGCTGCTGGATTAAAATGTATAGTTTCAGATTCTGTAACTAAACAAGTTAATTTAACTAATTTTTATTATGATTTTTCTTTAGAAAAAAGTTCTTTAGAATGGGCTAAATTTATATTAAAAAATATAAATTATAGAAGAAATTGTTGTATTGATATCTTAAAAAATAAAGGTTTTGATATAATAGATACTGCAGTTTGGTTACAAAAATTTTATGTAAAAGAATCTGAGGAGAAAAATGAAAGAGATGAAAAAAATAAAGTTAACAAGTAAAATAAAGTACATATATTTTATGAGTATATATGTATTGCTTTTATTTTTTGTGATAAGTCAAATTAATTTGCAAATTTTTAATTCTTGGATTTGTTCAATTTCATGGATTATAGTATTTAATTTATTAGTTAATTTATATTTTATAAAAAAATTGAAGATATCTTTTTTTAGTATGATTAATTTTTTTTTAATTTTTTTATATTTATTCCATTTTGGTCAAATTTTATTAATGGGTCTTATACCTGCATATAAATTTAGTAATTTTAATTATATAAAAATTATGAATGTTGAAATTTTGAAAAAAACAGTTTTTATATGTATCCAATTTATAAATTTTTTTTTACTGGGGATTATTTTATTAAAAAAAGAAATAATAATCAAAAAAAATATTAGTAAACAGTATGATAATTTAGAAAAAATAAACAAATTAAATCTATTAAAAAAAGTAGGATGGACATTTATTATAATATCTTTTCCAATACAGATATATATAGATAGTTCTAATTTGGTTTCAGCTTTCTTAGGAGGATATAGGTCTACATTTTCAAGTAAATTACCTGGATTAATAGGAGCTATTGGTTATTTTTTATTTACAGGAGTGGGGATTTTAATAATTGCATATAAAAATAAAAAAAGGAAATCTAAAACAATTTTTTTTGGAACAATATTATATTTGTTAGGAACAATGCTTACAGGAAATAGAGGACATCAAGTTGTAACGATAATAGTGTTGATATATTTGTATGTTAAATTAAATATGAATATAAATATAAAGTTTTGTTATAGAATGTTAATTATTGCATTTTTGGGAATGGTTTTTATAAATGTTATCTATGACATGAGAGGGCATGGAATAAATTATTTTTTTAATAATATGAATATTTTAATAGTGGAACAAATTAAATCAAATCCATTTTTAGAATTAATTGAAAGCTTTGGAGAAACTATATATACTCCTTATTTGGTGGTTCAAAAAATAGATAAAATAATCCAGCCCACATATGGGAAAACTTATATTTATTCGTTAGTATCAATATTGCCTAATATAGGAGGTGCTTTTACTAATATTAATAATTCTGCTGCTTTTCAAAAAATGTTAAATGTTCCAGTTATAGGGGGTTCTTTTTTAGGGGAGGTGTTTTATAATTTTAAATATATAGGTTTTTTTGTAATGATAATTTTAGGAGGAATATTAGGAAGAATATCTGAAAAATTAGAAATATCTTTTATAAAGAAAAACTATATAAATATAATTTATATTATTCCTGTTTTTATTAATACTTTATGGTGGGTAAGAGATTCGTTTTCATATATAGTTAGACCTATTATTTGGCAATGGATTTTAATGTATTTTTTAATTAAAATTTTCAAGAAAAGAAGGAGAAAAAGTGTTAGATGAAAAAATTAAAATAACAATGATTATTCCTGTTTATAATGTTGAAAAATATATCTTAGAATGTATAAACAGTATAGAAAGTCAGTCTTATAAAAATATAGAGATACTTATTATAAATGATGGCTCTACAGATAACAGTAAAATTATTTGCGAAGAATTACAACAACATAATAAAAATATAAGAATTATTAATCAGTTGAATGGGGGAGTTTCTGTTGCTAGAAATACAGGAATTAATAATGCTAGTGGAGATTATATAATTTTTATTGATTCGGATGATTATTGGAATGAAAATATTTTAGAAGATATTGTAAAAGAAATATATGAAAATAATTTTCCAGATTTAATTTATTCTAAAGGAAATTATATTCTAGATAATGGAAAATTAAGAAAAACTGTATATAAGATTAATTTAGAAACAGTGAAAAGAAAGAATGGTAAAGAATTATTAAGTTATTTATTAAAAGATTTTAATGAAAATATTTGGAGTGTTTGTAGAGGAGTATATAAGAAAAAAATAATATTAAAAAATAAAATTTATTTTAAAAAAGGAAAAACATTAGGAGAAGATGCAGATTGGTTTTTTAGATTTTTATGTAATTCAGAACACAATATTTTTTTTGAAAAACTATATTATGTTTACAGGGTTAATAGAAAAGGCTCAGCTATGGATATTATAAATTATAAACATTTAAATACTTATTTAGATATAGTCATAGAGTGGATAAATAAATATTATGAAGAGCCAAATGAATTAAATAAGGTTATTTGTCAGAAAATTAGTAATAACTATATTGATTATTTTAAGTATATAATGTTTTATTCAGAAGATGAAAGAAAAGCGTTGATGTATAAAATTAAGGGTTCTGGGTTATTTAAATTTGTGACTATAAATAAAAATTTACAAATAATAAGAGAAATACAAGAAAATAAAGAATATTCAATTCTTAATAAACTTAATAAAAAATATAAAAGAAGAAAAAATTTAAAAAAATTAGTATTAAAATTTAAAAATTTAATTTTGAAAGGAATAGCATGAAAAAAATAGGGATTTTAACATTTTATTATCCGGAAAATAGAAATTTTGGAGCATTACTACAAACATACGCATCATTTAATATTTTAAAAGAACTAAATCATTCTCCAGAGATAATTAATTATAATAATACAAGGGATTTTAAAAATAAAGGAGCAAAAGGTAAAATTTTTTTATTATTTAACATGATTTTAGGTAGAGTAGGTTTATTTATATATCCAAAAAATAAAAAAATCAAATTAGACTTTTATTTTGGGTTTAAAAAATTTTTAAAAAATTTTTTAAAATTAACTTTAGCTTCTCATTCGACAAAAAAATTAAAAAAATTGAATAAAACTTTAGACATATTTATAGTAGGAAGTGACCAAGTTTGGAGAATGTGGAACAAAAATGATTTTTTTCCTTCGTATTTTTTAGATTTTGTAGATGAGGATAAAAAAAAGATATCTTATGCGGCTAGTTTTGGTCTAGATGAATGGAAAGAAAAACCAGAAATAACTAGTAAAGTAAGAAAATTATTAAAAAGATTTGATTATATTTCTGTAAGAGAAGAAAGTGGAATAGATATTTGTAAAAAAACTTTTGGGATAGATTCAGTTTGTGTGTTAGATCCCACTTTAGTTTTGCCAAAAGAAAAATACCAATTAATAATAGATGAATACAAAGATAAAAGTCATTTAAATAAAAAATATATTGCTCATATGCTTTTAGATGATAATGATAATTTGAGAAAATATAGCAATAAAATAGCAGACAGATTAAAATGTGAGATTAATTATATAAAAGGACATTATAAAAAAATATTATGGAAAAAAATATTTGTATATAATGGTGTAGGTCAATGGTTAACTTACTTAAAAGATAGCGAATTAGTAATTACAGATTCATTTCATTGTACAGTATTTTCAATAATATTTCATAAAAAGTTTATAGTTATAGCTAATCCTCAGAGAGGAAATACTAGGCTTGAGAATTTGTTGAACATTGTAGGATTAGAAGATAGATTTTTTACTGATATAAAAGAAGTAGAAAATAGTGGGATATTAGAAAAAGAAATTAATTATGAAGAGGTAGAAAAAAAATTGAATGTTAAAAGAAAATATTCAATAGATTTTTTAAAAAATGCATTAGGAGAAAATTAATGAAAATAAATCAATTAAAAGTAGGGGCAATACTTTCTTATATTTCAATAGGTTTAGGAACTCTTATTTCTATTTTATATACTCCTATTATGTTGAGGTTACTAGGGCAGAATGAGTATGGATTATATAGTTTAGTTTCTTCAGTAATTGCTTATTTAGGATTATTAAGTTTAGGTTTTGGTAGTTCTTATGTGAGATTTTATTCAAGATATAAAGTGAAAAATCAAGAGGAAAATATAGCTAAACTAAATGGATTATTTTTAATTGTATTTTTTATTATAGGGATAGTATCTTTAATATTTGGAATTATTTTTTATATTAATATTGGTCAAATATTAGGAAATAAATTAACTATTAATGAAATAGAAAAAGCAAAATATTTAATTTTAATTATGGTTATGAATATTTCTTTTTCTTTTCCTTTAAGTGTTTTTAATTCATACATTACTGCTAATGAAAGATTTTTATTTCAAAAGTTAGTTCAAATATTAAGAACAGTAGTCAATCCATTTATTATGCTTCCAATCTTAATAATGGGTTATGGTTCTATTGGAATGGTTATGGTTACTTTTATAGTAAATATTTTGATAGGAATTTTAAATGTTAATTACTGTAAAAATAAATTAAAAATGAAATTTTTATTAAAAAATCCAAATTTTAAGTTATTAAAGGAAATAAGTGAGTTTTCATTCTATGTATTTTTGATAATGATAGTTGATCAAGTAAATTGGAATGTAGATAAATTTCTTTTGGGGCGATTCAAGGGGACAATTTCAGTAGCAATTTACGGATTAGCAGCACAAGTAAGTACATATTATGTTCAGATTGCATGTATTATTGCAACGGTTTTTGTTCCTAGAATTAATAGAATCATAGCTTCATCAAGTGACAATAAATTAATAACAGAAATTTTTATTAAAATTGGAAGATTACAGTTTATATTATTATCTTTAATTTTTACGGGTTTTATATTTTTTGGAAGACCTTTTGTTTTATTTTGGGCAGGAAAAAGCTATGAAAAATCCTATATTATTATAATTATATTAATTTTAACAGTAACAATCCCTTTAATTCAACATATAGGAATGGAAATATATAGAGCAAAAAATCTACACAAATTTCCGGCATATTGTTATATAATTATAGCTGTAATTAATGTAATAATAAGTATTCCATTAGTGAAATTATACGGTGCAATAGGGGCATCTATAGGAACTGCAATATCATATGTTTTAGGAAACGGCATAATTATGAATATATATTATTTTAAAATAGTAAAAATAAATACGATATTATTTTGGAAAAATATATTAGGATTTTTTCCGGGATTAGTAATAATATCTATTTTAGGAATTTTAATTAATAGATATTTTAATTTGTATAATATATATAATTTTTTTATTTTAGGAATTATATACGTTATAGTTTTTATATTTTTGATGTGGAAATTTGGAATGAATTCATATGAAAAACAGTTGTTTAAAGGATTAATAAATAAAATATTAAAAATATATTAAAAGGAGAAAAGTTATGTTTATAAAAAAAGCTTTAATAGGTACTAAAAATTTTATTAAATATATAAAAAAAGGTGGAGTTGTAAATGTTGAAATAAATCAAATAAAATATAATGATATTTTAAAAAATAAAAAAGTTTTGATAACTGGAGGAAGTAGTGGAATAGGATTAGCTATTGCTAAAAAATTTATTTCAGAGGGAGCAATAGTAGTTATAACAGGAAGAAATATAGAAAGGTTAAAGAAAGCAGAGAAAGAAATAAACAACAAAAATCTTTCTATAATAGAATGGGATATAAGTGATATATCTATAATAGAAAAAAAATATAATGAAATTTTAAAAAAAATAGGAACTTTAGATATTTTAATAAATAATGCAGGGATAGATTCTTATAAAAATTTTGAGGATATAGATATTAGTATTTATAATAATGTAATTAGAACTAATTTAGATGGAGCTTATTTTTTATCTCAAATTTTTTCAAAAAATTTAATAAAAGATAAAATAAAAGGTAAAATAGTAAATTTATCTTCAATTAGAGGAATTTATGGAGCGTCAGAGCCTTATGGTATTTCAAAATGGGGAATTACAGGAATGACTATAGGATTAGGAAGAGACTTGGCAAAATATGGTATAAATGTGAATGCAATTGCTCCTGGAGTAACAGCAACACCAATAAATGGAATAAAAAAAGAGGATAATTTATATATTGAGAGATGTAAGAATAAAAGAGCAGGGTTACCAGAGGAAATAGCTGAATTGGCATTGTTTTTATGCAGCAATGCAGCTAACCATATTGTAGGACAAGTAATTGTTTGTGATGGTGGAGAATCTTTAATTTAGAAAGGATAAATATGAAAATAATAATAGGATTAATAATATTATGTACAGTAATTATGTTGATTTTAAATAAACTATATATGAGAACAAATTATTATAGAAATAGCATTTTACAAGTAGATAAATTTATCAAAGGGGTGCCAAAGGATTTAGAAATAGTAAATACAGGAAGTTCTTATGCTAGATTTGCATTAGATTACGATTATACAAAATTAAAAGGATTTAATTTTGGGTTACAACCACAGTCATTATCATATGATTTTAGGATTTTAAAACAATATAAAGATAATTTAAAAGAAGGATGTAAAGTATTAATAGTGTTACCTGATTTTGTATTTAGTTTTTTAGATTATAAGACGGAAATTCATAATATAAAGTATTATTATTTTTTAAAAGAAAATTATATTTTAAATTTTTCAAAATTAAAAAGAAGTATTTATACTAATTTGCCATTATTAAGTAGTTTAAATCCTAAAATAATTATTTTAAAAACTTTAAAAATTTTTAAAGATAGTAAGAAAAATAAAGAATTTGATTTTGAGGAAAATAAATTAAAAAAAGAAAAAGTAAAGCTAGCAGCAAAAAATAGAGTTTGTGGATGGAAAAAGGAATTTAATTTACCACAAAATTTAAATGAGGAAATATCAGAAGAATTAGTTTTAACGTTTAATAAAACAACAAAACTATTACAAGAGATAATTGAGTATTGTTTAGGAAATAATTGGAAACCTATTTTAGTAGTTCCTCCTTGTTCTTCAGAATTAAATGAGTTATTACCTAAAAATTTAATTAAGAAAGTTTTATATGATAATATAGAAAAAGCTAATAAAAGAAATATTCCACTTTTAAGTTATTTATATGATGAAAAATTTCAAGATTCAAGCTTATATATTGATTCAGATAGATTAAATAAAAAAGGTAGAGAAAAATTTACGAAAAAAGTAATTGAAGATATGGAAGAGAAAGGAATATAAAATGATTTTAAAAATAAATAGAGTAATTAGTCGTTTAAGAAGAATGTTAAATTTAAATTTTGTAAATTGTATATTTTTAAATTATTTTTGTAATAGGATAAAAGTAAAAAAAGGGAAAATAATTTCGTTTAAAAAGAGTATTTTTATTTTACATAAAAAATCAAAAATTATTTTAAATGGAAATTTAATTACTAATGGTAACTGTATAAAAAATAATGGAAGAAGTACTATAGTAAGATTAGATGAAAATTCTAAATTAAAAGTAAATGGAAATTTTAATATTTATTATGGGGGAGATATTATAATTTTTAAAGATGGAAATTTAGAATTAGGAAGTGGTTTTTTTAATTCCAATATAAAAATAAGATGTAAAAATAATATAAAAATAGGGAATAATGTTGCAATTTCTCATGATGTAACAATAATGGACTCTGATTTTCATAGGATAACTTATGAAGATGGCAGCAAAAATATTCAAAGTGCTTCTATAGAGATTGGAGATAATGTATGGATAGGAAGTAAAGTCTTGATTTTAAAAGGTGTTGAAATAGGAAATGGTGCAATAATAGCATCAGGTTCTGTTGTAACAAAAAGTGTTCCTGAAAATACTATTGTTGGAGGAAATCCTGCTAAAATTATAAAAGAAATAAAAGGATGGAAATAATGATTATAGAAATTCTAGATAAGAAAGATTGTTGTGGGTGTAACGCCTGTAAAAATATATGTCCTGTTAATTGCATTGGGATGAAATATGATACAGAAGGTTTTTTATTTCCAATTGTAGATAATTCTAAATGTATCAATTGTAATGCTTGTATAGAAGTTTGTCCTTCAATAAAGCAACCAATACTTAATAATTTATTAAAAAATCCAGAAATAATAGCAGCTTATAGTAAAGATAATAAAAATAGAATTAATAGTACTTCTGGTGGAATGTTTACAGAGATAGCTAAACAAGTATTAAAAGAAAAAGGAGTAGTTTTTGGCGCTAAATATAATAAAAATTTTAAAGTTGAACATTCTTTTATTGAAAATATAAAAAATTTAGAAGAATTAAGACAATCAAAATATGTTCAAAGTAATATGGGGGATATTTATAAAAAAGTAAAAGAATTTTTAGAATCAAAAAGAAAAGTATTATTTGCAGGAACTCCTTGTCATATAGCAGCATTAAAAAATTTTTTAAAAAAGGATTATGATAATTTAATTCTTGTAGATTTTTTATGTAGGGGAGTAATATCTCCAAAAGCTTATGAGCAATTTTTAAAAAGTTTAGAGAATGAATATAATTCAAAGATAAAAATAGTTTGGTTTAAAAATAAAGATAAAGGTTGGCATAAATTTAGTACAAAAATTATTTTTGAAAATGGAAAAGAGTATTTAAAAGATAGATATCACGATGTTTATATGAGAGGATATTTAGAAGGAAATTTATATATAAGGAAAAGTTGTCATAATTGCAAATATAAAACTTTACCAAGAAATTCAGATGTTTCTTTAGGTGATTTTTGGGGAATAGAGCAATTTAAAAATCATTTAGATCAAGATAAAGGTACTTCTATTTTTATGATAAATTCTTTAAAAGGAAGAGAAGTTTTTAACAAAATAAAAGATAATTTAATATATGAGAAAGCAACTTTAAAAGATGTTTATAGAGGTAATAGTGCTTTAACGGTTTCAGCAGGCTTAAATGATAAGATAAAAAAAGATAGAAAAGAATTTTTTGATAACTATTTAAAAGAAGATTTTTCAGAACTTGTTGAGAGAATTTTAAAGAAAAGTTTTAAAGAAAAATTTATTTTAATTTTAAGAAAAATTATTAATAAGATAAAAAGGGTAGTAAAGAAAATAATATTTAAATAAAATAAATTTTGTTATTCAGGAGGGGGAAATCAGAAAGGTAACTAAGGCAGTAATACCTGCAGCAGGTTTAGGAACGAGGGCACTTCCCGCAAGCTCAACCTAAAGAAATGTTGGTTATAGTTGATAAACCATCACTTCAATATATAGTTGAAGAGTTAGTAAAATTAGGAATAACAGATATTGTAATAATAACAGGAAGAAATAAAAATTCAATAGAAGATCATTTTGGTTATTCCTTTGAACTAGAGGAAACTCTAAAGGAACAAGGAAAAGAAAATTAATGATAGACGCAATACGCAAATGTTAAGAAATGGTAAAAAAGCTGTAGCTCATAATTTTAATGGATAGAGGTATGATATTGGAAATAAAATAGGATTACTAAAAGTAAATATTGATTTTGGATTGAGAAATAAAGAAACAAGTAAAGATCTAAAAAAATATTTAAAAGATATAAAATTAAAATAAACTATTGACAAATTAATAGTTTAGAGTTATAACTAAGTTAGTGTTAAAGCCTTAATATGAGAAGGCAGTTAACATATATATATATTATTATTTTTATGTCTTTTTATTTTTGGGCTCTGGGATTTACCAGAGCCTTTTTTGTATGGTATAATATATTTGTGAGATTATTATACTTGGGGGTGGATGTATGAAAAGATTAACAATAGTTGGTGGAGGTAGTAGTGCACATGTACTGGCTCCTTTTTTTTCAAGCCTAAATTATGAAGTAACTGTTCTTACAAGAAGACCAGAACTTTGGAAAGAAAATGTAAAAGTAGAATTTCAAGATGAATTTGGAAAAATAGTTAAAGAAGTTGGTGGAAGATTACATAATATAACTTCTGACATATCTCTTGGAGTAAATAAGGCAGATATAATTGTTCTTTGTTTACCAGTAGCTAAATATTTTCATATGCTTATGAAGATAGGTGAGCATCTAAATAAAGACAAGGAAGTTTTCATTGGAATGCTTTATGGTCAAGGTGGAGTTGACATGATGTTTGAGGAAATGAAAGCTAAATTTAATTTAAAAAATATCACGTATTTTTCATATGGTCTTATTCCTTTTATATGCAGAACAAAAAAATACGGAGAAATTGGAATAACATACGGAGCTAAAATAAGAAATGTTGTGGCAGTTAATCCTAAAGAAAAATTTAATGAATTAAATGAAATCTTTTTAAGTAAAGTTTGTCATTATTTTTTTAATAATGAAAAGGTTTACCAGGCTGATAATTTTCTTTCATTAACACTTTCAGCAAGCAACCAAATTATTCATATCTCAAGAATGTATGGCCTATATTACAAAAATAAAAATGGCTGGGACAAGAAAGAAGATATTCCATATTTCTATAAAGACTTTGATGAGTTTTCAGCTAAAACTTTAGAAAATCTAGATGAAAATTTTGAAAAAATAAGAGAAAAAATAAGAAAAACACATCCAGATGAAGATTTTAAGTATATGATAAATTACCTAGATATTGTAAACTTTTCTTACGGTTTTTCAAATGAAAATATACAGGAAGCATTTACCTCATCTAAAACTTTAAATCAAATTAAAACTCCAGTAATGCTAGAAGATGGAAGATATGTTTTAGATAAAAATAGTAGATTTTTTACAGATGATATATTCTATGGTCTTGCTATAGCAAAATGGTACGCGCTAAAATATAATATAGATGTTCCTACAATAGACGCTCTAATAAAATGGGCAGGAAAATATTTAGGAATAAAGATATTAGAAGGAAACACTTTAAATGAAAATGTAAGATACAATAATATAGAACTAGGAATCCCAACAAAGTATAAAAACCTTTAGTAGCTTCTACTAAGGGTTTTTTCTTTGTTTCACACTAATAAATAAAAAAAAATCATGCAATATATGCAACATATGCAACATATGCAATATATGCAAGATACGTTTTTGACTTTCTTGTAAAAAGGTTTAAAATATAAGTTAGATAAAATATTTTAATATACAAGATATATTAGTTGGGAGGCTAGTTATGAATCACAGTTTTAATATTAATTTGGCAGTGGAATATGGTGTATACGAGGCAATCCTTATAGAAAATATGGCTTTTTGGATAAAAAGAAATATGTTAAATAATAAAAACTATAAAGAAGGAAATTATTGGACATATAATAGCTATAAAGCTTTTAGTAATCTTTTCCCATATATGAGTATGAGAAAAATACAAAGAGCATTACTAAAATTAGAAGAATTAAATGTTATTAAATCAGGAAGTTTTAATAAATTATCTTATGATAGAACAAAATGGTATACCATTGTAAGTTCAAAGATAAAAAGCATCTATGGGATTTTTACAAATGATAAATCCAATGTGCCAAAATGTAAAATGCATGATACCAAAATGTCTAATGGGGTAAGCCAAAATGTTAAACCTATACCAGATATAAACACTAATATAAAAACAGATATAAAAACTACTACTAATGGTGGTGGCTCTCTTGATCCTAGACAAAAGGAAGTAAAAGAAATTGAAGAAAAGCTAAGCCTTTCTAATCTGGAATTATCAACATGTAAAAATATTATGAAAATCGTAATTGATAAAAGAATAAGTTTTGAAAGATTTACGAAAGTCCTAGAATATACTAAAAGCCATATAAAATCTGCTGGATTTATGGTTTCTGCCCTAAGGGATAACTATACCATAAATGATAATAATTTTAAAGGAAATGGTCCTAAACAAAGATCTGAAATCATTGATGAGGAAATAAAATTATCTAGAAAAAAAATGGATAAGCAAGAACAAGAAAAGGAAAAAGATCTACAGGATAGAAAAGCTCTTGATGACTATTTTAAATTTTTACCAAAGGAAGAACAAGTGAAAATAATGGATAAAGCAAGAGCTATAGCTAAAAAAAATTATGGATGTGTATGGGAAGTTATGTGTAGAGTAAAGGTAAAATATGATATTTTAAGAGATAAAAAAAGACGCCAATATAAAAATATCAGCATCTTTTAAATTCCCTATTTTTCTTCATCTATTTTTTCATCAGCATAAGTTCTCATGAAATTTACTAGGGTTTTTGTTAAAATAACTATCTTTTTTTTAATTGAATAGCTAACAAATTGTCTTTGATGTTTTCCTAAATAAAGGGATGTTCTACTAATTTTTAAAGTTTTTGAAACCTCTGGGATAGTAGCAAATTGTCCAAAAGTCTCTAATAAAATTTTAAGTAATGTTTTTTCATCATTATTTTTTGGTTTTGATTTCTCAATAATCTCCTTATCAGTAATATCATACACAAATAAATTATTTTTTTTCATAATATCATATCCTCCTCTTTTAAACCTTCTTTAAAATTAATAATATTTTTAATATATAAATCTATTTTTTCACCTAAAGCATTTCTAATAAAAGAAACTTTAAAAATAGAATGCAAATCTAAATGTTCCTTTGCTAAAGAACTTTTAGACATAAAATATAAAGCTTTAATGATGTCATCTTTCCCAAATAAAGAACAAGCTCTAAATATTAAAAGATAATCTTTTACTACAATTTCTGTTTTTTTAAAATCTAAATAATCATAAAGTTTAATCATATTCTTTACTAACTTTATATTAGCCTCCTTATCTTTTCTAAATTTTTTAGCTATTAATTCTTCATCAAAATCATTGGTAATTAAATAAAGATTTCTAGCACTAGTAAGTTCTCTCATATACCCAGTATGTCTGTACTTATTTTTATTACATAGTTTTGAATTATTAGCTCTAGAATCCTCTAAGTATTTGTTTTTTTTTAAGAGCATAATTAAATTACTGCAGCTTGTCTTTGTTAAAGAAGTAGGTCCCCCTAAAAATTCGTTGTTAAATAAACATTTTTTGTGTTTAGTACCAGCATGAATAATACTCATTAAAATTTTTGAAGTAGAAGAAGCAGCAGCGTCAATTAAAATATTAAATGGGATAATTAAATCTTTTCCTGGTTTTTTCTCCATAAACGTCCTCCTTAAAATAAATTTTTTTATTCAAATTTGAATCCTTAACTAAATAATATTACAGAGGTTAACTTACGTCAAGATTCATGAAAATATGGAAGCTTTCAAATTTTTTTAAGCAACATATGCAATATATGCAACATATGCAACATATGCAATATACGTTCTGGACGAAATAATATTAAAAGAATATAATGTATTTGTAGATGAGAAGACCTGCAGGAATCATAAGTCTATTGGCAATTTAAATATACCATAAAGTTATTTAAGAATACGTTTTTAGATTAAGGAGATATATTATGGATATAATAGAAGTAAAAGCAATAGTAAAAGATACTTTAAAAAAATTACAAGATTCAATTAAAAGAGAAGTTAATTACAAAAAAGAAATTGCAGATGATAGAATAGCTTTAAAAGCAGTATTAGCTGATCAAGCAGATGGAGCTGAAATAGATTTAGATGCTGGTTACAAAACATATAATGAATGGATCGAGCAACTTAATAAAGAAATAAAAACTGGAGTAGCTTCCCTAGATAGAATAGGAAGAGAGAAAGCAGAAGTTATTGCCTATCAGTTTTATTTAGATAAGGCTGTTGAAGAAAAAGCATAGTAAAAATAGGATGCTAGGTTTTCCTAGCATCCTTATATATTAAGATAATATTTATTAAAAGGAAGTGTTAATATGAAAGCTAATATCTTAAAATTTATTGAAAAATTTATGTGTAAATATTTAGGACCAGAAGTTTTAGAAGATGTTGTATTATCTTTTTTAAAGGAATTAGTAAACAAAACTGGCTCTAAGATAGATGATGAAATTTATAATATTGTATTTAATAGAGTTGCTAAGGGAAGTGGCCATGATGATAGAATACTTTAAATTTGGATTTACTATTTTAGTAACTATAATTGGAACTTTATTTAGTGTTTATAAATATTTCAAGAAAGAATTTCAAAAAAAGGCAGATAAGGATAATGTAATAAAGGCTTTTGAAGATCTTTTTATGGAAGTAGAAAAAAAAGTAGATAAGATGCTATATGCAAAGGATATTGAATTTTTAAAAAAACAAATTAATGAAAACAATAAATCCCTCTATAAAAAGCTAGAAGAAATGCGAGATGATATGAAAATTGTAAAGGAGTACCTACTTAATAAATAACTTAAAAAAGGCTATTAGTATTTTATATTAATAGCTTTTTTTATTAAAAATTATTAATGCAAAATAAATATAGATTGTAAAAGTATAGAATGTTTGTTAAAATATTAGAGAGTATTAATTAAAGATTTAGGAGGAAAAAATAAAATTATGTGTCAATACGATTATTTAGAAGAGATGAAGGATGATGAAATAGATTTAGTGGAAATAACAAAGATAATAGTAAAAAGAAAGGTATTGATAATTGCAGTAGCTATTTTAATATCAATAATATCTTTAATTGCAGGAGGCATTAATTATTCTAGAGGTAAAAGTGTAACAACTATTATAGGATATAGTTATGAAGATATAGATAAAGGTTTAAATCCAGATGGTTCTCAGTTTACAATAGGAGAGCTAAAAAATAATATTATAGCAAGAAGAGTGTATGACAAATATCCTATATTAAAAGAGAAAGGGATAACTTTAACAGATTTTATATTTTCAATTAAGATACAAGGAATAATTCCAAGTGACATTTCTAATTTAACAGAAACAAATTTAAAAAAAGGTAAAAAGTTTATGTATAATCCAGTTGATTATAAGATAACATTAAGATTAACAGGAGATACAAAGCTTGATGCAGAAATTTTAACAGATTTAACGACAGAATATATTTTATATTTTAATCAAAAATATAAAAGTAGTGAAATTGTACCTTTAATAAAAATTAATGATTTTTCAGGATATGATTATTTAGATATAGTTAGAGTTTTAGATTCTAATATTGAAATTGTAAACAATATAACCTTAAGATTAGTAGAAAAACCTTTTGTTTCTAAAAGAGTAGGACTTACATATGAAGATATAGATAAATTACTAACTAATTTAAAAGAAATAGATTTGAAAAATATTAGTTCAACAGTTGAAATAAGTAATATTACAAATAATATTTCTGAAAGAAAAAGAGTTTTAAATAATAATATAAGAACTCTTAATTTAGAAAAAAAGAAAGCTGGTGGGAAAGCTGAAGTTATTCGTGGAATGTTAAAAGATTATAAACCAGATGCTAGAAAAGTAATGTTACCTACTTTGGGAGAATCAGAAATAAAAATATCTACAGAAGAAAAATATTATACTAGTTTATTAAAAGATTATGAAACTACAGCTACAGAAATAAAAAATTTAGAAATAGATATAGCTGAAGAAACAAGAAAATTAAACGAATTAAGTGATAATAAAGAAATAAAAAAGCAAGTAGAAAAACAAATAGAATTAGTAATAAACAAATATAATTTTATAATTTCAAAAATGAATATAATGAATAAAGAATATTATAATAAATATTTTTCAGATAGTGTAAGAGTAATGTCTCAGACAAGTGTAGTAAGTAATTCAAAAGCGAATATAATAGTTCTTGCAGGTATAATTTTAGGAATTATGATGGGACTAGGAAGTGCATTTATAGCTGAATTTATAGATTATTATCATAAAAATAAACATAAAGTAAAATAGTTAAAAAAATTATTTTCTTAAAGATTGTTAGTTAAATACTAACAGTCTTTTTTTTTATTGATTATAATTTTTTTGTTGTTGAAAATATTTTTTTGTGGAAATAGTTTGTTTTTGAAAATATATGTTGTATACTTAGCTTGAGAGTAATTTATTCATTGTTAAGGACTTTTATTTATAATGATTAACGAGAACATAAGTATTATTTATACAAAATTGTAAAGGAGTTTTAGAATATGGGAAATAAGAACACACAGAAAAATTATGGGTACAACTATGAAGGCTATTATAATGACGCTGAACAAGAAATTGATTTAGTAGATTTAGTGTTTACAATGATAAGAAGATGGAAACTTATTGTTTTAACAATAATACCAGTAGTAATTATTGGTTTTTTTCTTGCTTTAACAAGGCCGTCCATATATAAAGCTGAAACAACTTTAATGGTTTCTAGTGGAATGGCAAGTATAGGAATAGATAATAGTGATATATCCCTTAACCAGAAGTTAGTTATAACTTACTCAGAAGTTGCAAAAAGTAGAAGTATATTAAAAAGAGTAATAAATAAATATGATCTTGAAACTAGTCCAGAAAGTTTAGCAAAGACAATTTCAATATCTCCAGTTTCAGATACTGAGATAATAAAATTAAGCTATAAAAATAAAGATCCACAACTAGCAGCCTCTGTAACAAATGAATTTGCAAAAGAATTTATGAATAAAGTGGTTGAAGTTATGAATATTAGAAATGTAAAGATTGTAGAACCAGCAGAAATTCCAACTCACGCACTACCTAAAAAAAGAACAATTATATTAGCAGCTTTTATTATATTGGGGGCAATGCTAGGAATGGGACTTGCTCTAATAATAGAAAGTATACATAAAAAACTTAGAAAGCCTTCAGAAATAGAAAGTATTTTAGAAGCTCCCATGCTTGGGGTTATTCCTAAATTTAATGTGAAGGATGATGAAGATGGGGAGGATGATAAGTAATGGGTAAAAGAAAAATTTTTTTTAAAGGACACGAACAAGCAGAAGTAGTAGAAGCTTTGAGAGCTGTTAGAACTAACTTAAGTTTTTTAAATGAAAAAAAAGTAGGAAGAAAGATAATATTTACAAGTGTTATTCCAAATGAGGGGAAATCTTTTCTTGCTTCTAACTACGCAGCAAGTATTGCAACAGCAGGGAAAAAAGTTTTACTTATAGATTGTGATATTAGAAGACCTAGAGCCCATGAAAGTTTTAATGTTAAATTTGATAAAGGGATGGAGTCAGTTCTTATGAATGAAGCAACTGTAGATGAGGTTATAATAAGAGACGCATTACCTAATCTAGATATATTACCATCAAAGCATGTAAATAAAGGAGTAACTGAGCTATTTTTAGGAGAAAGAATGGAGGAAATTTTAGATTCTTTGAGTCATCATTATCATACAATAGTACTTGATAATCCACCAATAGCAGTAGCTTCAGATTCTGTATTATTATCAAAATTTGTTGATGGTGTGGTATTAGTTGTTGGATATGATCAAGTATCAAAAAAAGAGCTTGAATTTGCAAGAAAAATGCTAGATACAGCTCACGCTAATGTATATGGTTTTGTTGTAAATAAAGTAGATAGATCAGGTCTATCTTATGGAAACTATGGATATTATACTAATTATTCATATTATTATAAGGAATATTATGGAGATAATCATGAAAAAATTAAGAAAAAGAAAAAAATAAATCATAAAAAAATGGGAAAAATTGAAAAGTTCATGTATAAATTTGGAAAGGAATATAAAAAGCAAATATCTGGTGATTTAAAAGGAAGAAGAGAATAATAATATATTGATAAGGCAGGTATATGAATGTTTATAACTAAAAAAAAGATAGGAATAATTATTGCAGTTCTTTTAGTAGGGGGAGTTATATTATTAAAGACAAATCCTAGAAATACAAAGAGGGTAAAGATTGAAAATATAAAGCTTGGAGTTCTTTCAGATGCAGGACTATATAACGGGACAGTTATTCCAGGAAGATTAGTTCCAGTATATATTGAGGCTCCTGCAGTTGTTGAAAATATATCAGCAATAGAGGGTGAAGAAGTGGAAAAGGGAACTGACTTAATGGTTTTTTCAAATAAAAGTTTATTAAAAAATGAAAAGCAGTTAAAGATAAATAGTCTAGATATAGAAGATGCTAAGCTTAGAATAGCCGATTTGAATTCTGGTACTTTAAAATTGGAACTTGATAATAAAAATTTAGAGATAAAAGCTTTAGAAGAAAAAATTAAAAATGAAAGCAAAAGATTACCAATAATTGAAAAACAAGCAAAGGCTTATGAGAAACTTTTGCATGAAGAAGGAGTTTCTTCAATAGAAGCAAATCAAAAATTAATGGCTTATGAGGAATTAAAAACAAAACTAGATTTAAATAATCAAAAATATAATTTGATGACAGTAAGTTATGAAAGTCTTAGAAGACAGCTTAATATTGATGAAGCTAAGCTAAAATCTCAACTTTCAAAATTAAAATTACAAAGAGAAACTTTAATGACTAGAGAGAATCAATTAAAAAATCCTTTGAAAGCTCCAGTATCAGGAATAATAGTAAGTGTAGATGTTGTAGAGGGAAGCATAATTACTCCAGGTGAAAGACTTGTAGCAATAGCAACCAAAGGAGAAAATAAGGTTAGACTAGAAGTTCCTTCATATGAAGCTAAATCTTTAGAAAAAGGACAAAAGGCAAGAATAATAACTAGAGATTCTATTGGAGATAAAACTTATATAGGTTATGTAGATAAGGTAGCAGCTTCAGCTAAAAAAAGTATTAAAGGAAATAATAAGGTAGTTTCTGTTGAAGTTGCCATAACAGGTAAAAATAATTTAAAGCCAGGATTTATAGCAGATGTTGAAATTTCTAAAAAGGCAAAGGAAGACGTTCCTATTGTAAATAATTTTTCTGTTCTAGAGGAAAAGGGAAGATATTTTGTCTATGTTATAAAAAATGGTCTAGCTAAAAAAAGAGAAATTCATATTGGAGCTAGAAGTTTAAATAATTATGAAGTTCTAGATTTACCAGTGGGAACAAAAGTTATAGTAAATCCATTTAAGGTAAAGATAGGAGAAAAAGTAAAGGTTGTCAATTGAAGCAAAAGTATAATTAATGTATGGAAAGGAGAATGAGATGAAAAGATTTGAAAAAGTTGTTTTGGGAATGTTGGTACTAAGTAATTTGGCTCCAGCTAGTATAAAAAAACTACAAAAATATGCACTTCATGAACTAGCTATATACAAGGTTGATACATTTGAAGAAGTAAAAGCGATACCAACTTTTAGTTTAGGAGCACCATCAGGAATGGTAAGTAGAGCAGAGGCTGGATACTTTAGTTTAGCTTACTTACAAGATAGAGAGGTTACAGATGGAGGAATGCTTATAGGTATGGGGTACGGAGATCCTACTAAAATAGGTGGAGATATTTCCCTAACAATAGGAAGCATTGACCCAAATGATGGGGGAGCTTTTAATAGAGGATCTTTAAATATTGCTGCAGGGCATAATTTTAGAGATCAATTGCTTGGAATTGCTGTTGGGATAGATAGTATTAATTTATGGCATGATAATGGTTCAGATTATGATGAAAATCCAAGCATGTATTTATCAATGACTAAATTATTTCCAAATGATATAGCACCTATGGTATTTTCAGTGGGAGCTGGAAATAATAACTATGCAAAAATAAATGAAGAAGGGGATAAGAAAAATCATATTTATCCATTTGTATCAGGAGCAGTGTATGTAATGCCTCAACTTAGTTTAGTAGCAGATTATACTTCAAAGGTAACAACATTAGGAGTTGGAATTGTACCATTTCCTAGATTACCAGTAACTTTTACTTTAGCAGCATATGATGTAACTAAAGAAAGAGAAGAAGATAAGGTATCTTTCATAGGAACTGTATCAGTAGCATTTCATCTATAAATTTATTAAAGGAGGAAATTATGAAAAAATTAATAATAATGTTCGTGGCCTTGGCAAGTGTTTCTTTTGCTGCACATAATCCAAATACTCCTAAGCCACCTGTAAGCTTAGGTAAATCCTTTGCAAATGCAATGATGCCAGGAGCATTACCAAAGGGACAAACAATGGCTATTATTCCAAGAGATGTTGTTATTGGAAGTGTAACAACAGCATATAAAGCAAAATAGATAACATCAAGAATATTTAGGGGGCAAGTTTATGATAAGAATATTAAAAAATAGAAGAACTATAGTGAAAATTTGGCTAGATATATTTTTTATCTTATTTGCAGGAATGCTTGCAAGTTTTATTCTTTATAATAAAATTTATCAAAAAAATATAATAATAATTTTAATATATTTAACAATTGATTTTTTAATAGCCTCAATAAGAAATAATATCGCAGTAAGTTGGAGTTATACAGACACTAGAGATGTATTGTCTCTAGTGTCTATAAATGTAATTGCAACATTAATTATTGGGATTTTTTTGTTGATTAATGAAATTCCAGAATTTAAATTTTTATTTTTACTATTTATTTTTTCAACAAGTCTTCAACTTTTATTAAGACTCTTGTTTAGAATACAAAAAAAAGAGGGTTATTCTAAAAAAGTTAAGGGTAAAATAAGTGAAAAATTGAGTAAGAAAAAAGCATTAATTTACGGAGCTGGGGAAGCTGGTATTTCTTTACTTCGTGAAAGTAGACTAAATAAAAATTTTCCATATAAAATATGTGGATTTTTAGATGATGATTCTAAAAAAAATTTAATATTAATAAATGGAATAAAGGTTTATGGGAATGGGAAAAAAGCTTAGGAAATTATAAAAAAATTAGATATAGATATTTTTATAATAGCTATTCCTTCCATGAACAGACAAGGGATTAATAGGATTTATGAGAAAATAAAAAATTTAGAAAACTTAGATATAAAAATACTTCCCTATATATTAGAGATATTGAATAATAAACCTTTAGTAAATCAAGTTAGAAACATAAATATATATGATTTACTAGGAAGAAAGGAACAAACCTTTGATGATCGAGGTTACAGGACTTCGTTCTGGTGAAAAACTTTATGAGGAATTATTATATAACAAAGACAAAGCTAAAAAAACAGAAAATAATAAGATATTTATAACAGAAATTGAAGAAAATGATTTGGATATAAGGTATTATCTAAATCAACTAAAATCTTCTATAAAAGAGGACAGTAAGGAAAAGATAAGGAAAGTTATATATGACATGATAAAAATATACAATGAGGCTGAGTATAACTAGGAGGATGATCTAATATGGAAGATAAATTAATAGGTCTTTCAGTACCAAATATTGAAGTAGGGCCAATACTTAATAATTTAAAAGAATGTTTGGAAAGTGGTTGGATATCAACTGGAGGAAGATTTATTCCTGAGTTTGAAGGAAAGGTTGCAAAATATGTGGGAGTTAAGGAAGCTGTAGGAGTTCAAAGTGGAACTGCAGGTCTTCATATTGCTTTAAGAGTTCTTGGAGTAGGAAGAGATGAGGAAGTTATTGTTCCAACATTAACATTTATAGCAGCTGTTAATCCAGTTACATATCTTGGAGCAGAACCAATATTTATGGATTGTGACAAAAGTTTTTGTATGGATCCAATAAAATTACAAGAATTTTGTGCTAATGAATGCATTATATATGGAGAACATCTTTATAATAAGAAAACAAATAGATTAGTAAGAGCTATTGTAGTTGTTCATGTATTTGGAAATATGGCAGATATGGAAAAAATTATAGAAATAGCACATAAATATAAACTAAAAGTTTTAGAAGATGCTACAGAAGGTCTTGGAACTAAATACATGAAAGGTAAATACGCTAGTAAATTTGCAGGAACTATGGGAGATATGGGAGTATTTTCATTTAATGCAAATAAGATAATAACAACTGGTGGAGGAGGAATGATAGTATCTAGTGATGATAAATTATTACAAAAAGCTAGATTCTTATCAGTACAAGCAAAGACAGATCCCTTATATTTTGTTCACAATGAAATAGGATATAACTACAGAATGTTAAATCTTCAAGCTGCTCTTGGAACAGATCAAATTGATAGATTAGAAAGTTTTATAAAAATAAAGATAAAACATTTTAATGATTATAAAAAAGCTATTGATAATATAGATGGCTTAACATTACTTCCATTTAATGAGGGAACAAGATCAAATCATTGGTTTTATTCAGTATTAGTTGAAAAGGAAAAATATGGTCTTGATAGAGATGAGTTATTAGAAAAATTAAGAGAATCTAATATTCAAACAAGACCAATCTGGGGACTTATTCATGAACAAAAACCATTTGTAAATAATGAAGCCTATAAGATAGAAAAATCCCTAGAATATTATGAAAAAATATTAAATATTCCATGTAGTTCAAACTTAAGTGAAGAAGAAGAGGACATAGTGATAAAAAAATTAAAGGAGTTTAAAAAAAGTGTATAGAAAGTTTTGGAAAAGAGTCTTTGGTATAATTTTTTCTTTAGGATTTTTTTTAATGTTTTGGTGGGTATATATAGTGGTAAGTATATTAGTAAGAATAAAATTAGGAAGTCCTACTATATTTAAACAAAGACGACCAGGTCTTAATGAAAAAATATTTACTATGTATAAGTTTAGAACTATGACTGAGGAAAAGGATGAAAATGGAAGGTTACTTTCAGATGAAAAAAGGCTTACTGATTTTGGAAAAATGTTAAGAGCAACTAGCCTAGATGAAATACCTGAATTTTTTAATGTTTTAAAAGGGGATATGAGTTTAGTAGGTCCAAGGCCATTGCTCATAGCTTATTTAAAAGAATATAATAAACGTCAATTAAGAAGACATGAAGTAAAGCCTGGAATTACTGGATTAGCTCAAGTTAATGGAAGAAATGCTATTTCTTGGGAAGAAAAATTTGATTATGATATAAAGTATGTAGATAATCTTAATATTATTTTAGATATGAAAATAATATTTGCAACAATAAAAAAAATATTTATACATGAAGGAATATCTCAAGAAGGGGAAGCCACAATGGAAGCTTTCAAGGGGGGAGAAAATGGAAGAAATTAATGTGTTGTTTTCAAGTGTTGGAAGAAGAGTTGAATTAGTTAATTATTTTAGAAGAGCAAGTAAAAAATTAAACATAAAAAGCAAATTAATAGGAATAGATAATAATGAAACAGCTCCAGGATTAAGATTTGTTGATAACTATTATTTAGTTCCAAAAGTCACTGATTCTAATTTTATTTCTAAAGTAATAAAAATTTGTAAAAAAGAAAATATATCAATGATTATTCCAACTATAGATCCAGAATTAATATTATATTCTGAAAATAAAGAAAAAATATTCAAAGAATCAGGAGCAAAAGTTATTGTTTCTGATTTAAATAGCATAAAAATAATGAGAGATAAAATAAAAACAGAAATATTTTTAAAAGAAAAGGGGTTTAAAGTTCCAAAAACTATAACAAAAGAAGATATAAAAAATAAAAATTATAATTTCCCTTTATTTATAAAACCATTAAATGGAAGTTCTAGTTTTAATAATTTTAAAATAAATAGTGAAAAAGAATTAGAATTTTTTAAAAATTATGTACCTAATCCTTTAATACAAGAATTTATAGATGGTACAGAATATTGTGTAGATGTATTCAATGATTTAGATTCAAATATAATTACAGCAGTTCCAAAAAATAGATTAGCTTTTAGAGAGGGAGAAATAACAAAGGGTAGAATAGAAAAAGATAAAAAAATAATAGAGATTTCTAAAAATTTAATGAAAGTATTGCCTTCTATAGGAGAAATTAATTTTGATTGTATGAAAAAAGATGGTGAAATTTATATATTAGAAATAAATGGAAGATTTGCAGGAGGAGCTCCAATGAGTTTTGAATCAGGAGCTGATTCTCCAATGAATTTATATAAAATATTTTCAGGAGAAAAATTAGAATATAATGAAAATTATAAGGATAATATGCTTTCCTTAAGGTTTGATACAGCGATATTTGAATAAAATTAGAAAGGAAATAGAAATATGAAAGTATTAATATTGGCAAATAGTTCTAGTGGATTATGGCATTTCAGAGGAGAGCTGTTAAGAAAGTTAATAGAAGATAAGTATGATGTATATATATCATGTCCTAGAGGAAGTTATGTTTACAAGGTAAAAGAATTAGGGTGTAGCTATATTGAGACTAAAATATCAAGGCGTAGCAAGAATATAATAGAAGATTTTAAATTATTAAAAAAATATAAAAAAATAATAAATAATATAAAGCCTAATGTTGTTTTGACGTATACTATAAAGCCAAATATTTATGGTGGAATGATTTGTAGATTATTAAAAATTCCATATTTAGCTAATATAACAGGATTAGGGACAGCTTTAGAAAACAAAAATTTTATGCAAAAAATTCTGATTTATTTATATAGGATTGTTTTTAAAAATGTAAATTGCGTATTTTTTCAAAATGAAGAGAATAAGCAATTTTTTTTAAAAAAAGGATTTAATTTAAAACATTACCAATTAATACCTGGGTCTGGAGTAAATTTAGAAAAATTTGCATTACAAAAATATCCATCTGAGGAAAAAGAAATAAATTTTGTATTTATCAGTAGAATAATGAAAGAAAAAGGAATAGACCAATATTTAGAAGTTGCAGAATATATAAAAAATAAATATTCAAATATTAATTTTTATATTTGTGGATCTTGTGAGGAAGATTATATAGAAACACTTAAAAAATATGAAAAAAAAGGATATATAAATTATCAAGGTGTCGTAAAAGATATGCATAAATTTTTAGAAAATATTCATTGTACAATCCACCCTACTTATTATCCTGAAGGAATTTCAAATGTTTTACTAGAAAGTTGTGCATCAGGGAAGCCTATTATAACAACTAATAGAAGTGGTTGTAGAGAAATTGTTGATGATAATATAAATGGTTTTATAGTAAAAGAAAAAAATACTAAGGATTTAATTGAAAAAGTTGAAAAATTTTTAAAACTTTCCCATGAAGAAAAGAAAAAAATGGGATTAAATGGTAGAAAAAAAACAGAAAAACAATTTGATAGAAATATAGTTATTGATTCTTATTTAAAAGAAATAAATAAAATTAAATAAAGGTGGTCATTATGTACAAAATAGCAGTGGCAGGAACTGGATATGTTGGACTTGTGGCAGGAGTTTGTTTTGCTGAAATGGGACATATGGTTACTTGCGTAGATATTGATGAAGAAAAAGTTAAATTAATGGAAAGTGGAGTTTCTCCAATTTATGAAGCAGGTCTAGAAGAACTTATGCAAAAGAATTATAAAGAAGGAAGACTACATTATACAACAGACTATAAAACAGCATATAAAAATGCTGACGTAGTATTTATAGGAGTAGGAACACCTGAACTGCCAAATGGTGCAGCTAATCTTTCATATATTGCAACAGTAGCAAGACAAATTGCAGAAAATATAGAAAAAGATTGTTTAGTAGTTGTAAAATCTACAGTTCCAGTGGGAACAAATGATAAGGTAGAGCAATTCATAAATGATTTTTTAGTTAATGATGTAAGAGTGGAAGTAGCATCAAATCCTGAA
>JAUTCN010000017.1 GCA_030673965.1 Fusobacterium sp. JB019
AGGAGAAAGTATAACAGAAAAAGACTTTGATTCAAAGGCAGTAGATAATCCAGAATTAGGTAAAAAAGTAGTAGATTTAGGAAATGAGAGATACTTCTATAAAGATGATGATGGAGAAATAAAAGTACTGCAAAGAGAAGAAGTACAAGAAAGACCTGAAAGTGTTAAAGATCCAGTAACAGGAAGAGAGATAGAAACTGAGAATTTCGATATTCAAAAGAGATATAATGTAGATTTAGGAAAAGAAGCTGTTGAGACAGAAGCAGGAAGCGGAAGATATTTTGTAAAAGACGAATCCGGTCAAATAAAAATAGTAACTATTGAAAAAACTGAAACTAAAATAGATCATATACTTGATCCTAAAACTCGTAAAGAAATTACAAAAGAGCAGTTAGAGACAGCGAATTTTAATAGTGAATTAGGTGAAAAAGGTGTAAAAATAGAAGATGGAAGATACTTTAAATTAAATGAAGATGGTGAAATAGTAATCAAAGAGTTTGTTGCGGAACCTAAAGATGTTGTATTTGATCAAACTTTAAATAGAAAAGTAAGTCCAGAAGATATAAAAAATGCTCCTTTAAATGACCAAATAGGCGAAAAAGCTTTAAAAATAGATGATAATACATACTATGTTTTAAATGCAGATGGCCAAGTTGAAAAAGCAGAAATAAAGACAGTTGAAAAGAAAGAATTTGAAATTGTTGGAGATAACTTTAACAAAAAATTAACAGAAGCTGACTATAATACTTTACAAGAAAATCCTGAATTAAAAGGAAAAGTAGTAGATTTAGGAAATGACAAATTATTAGTAATGAAAGAAGATGGAAATGGTTATATTACTAATAGAAAGAAACTAGAGGCTAAAGTAGCTACAGAAACTGTAAATACTTTGATAAATGATGCAATTTCTAGAAATGATGCAAATAGATTAAAAGAGATAATTGCTCAAAGTAAAGATAATACTAAATTACCAGAACAAATGAGAAAAGATCTAAAAGCTTTAAATCAAGGTGGATTAGATAAAAAATTATCAAATAAAGATTTTATAGACAGAGTTCAAAAATATAATCAAGCTAAAGATTCTGAAGGGAATTATTTAGATGAAAAAACAGGAAGAATATTCAATTTAAATACTGATAAATTTAAAAAGAAAAAAGAGACAGATAAAGAAGTTGAATATAAGATTGACTCTGAAAAGAAAATTAAAGTTGATAAAGAAACAGGAGAAGTTAAGTTAGAAGAAACAAAAACTACTTGGAATGTTTGGGAAGGAAGAAAAGACTGGTTTGTTTATAAAGTAGGTAAAAAGTTGTTTGGTAAAAAAGAAGTGAAAACTGATGAACCTGCAACTTCTACAAGAAATCCTAATGAAGGAAGACCATTACCACCACTTCCAACTGAAGAAGGTTCAACTTCAAGAAATAATGATGATACATATAATAGGCTAGGTGAGGATACAACTCCTAAAACAGTAAGCGATAATACATATAATAGATTAGGAGAAGAAGATGGTACATATAATAGATTAGGTGAGGATACAACTCCAAAAGTAGTAGATAATACTTACAATAGAGTTAATTCAGATGAAACAGAAGTAAAAAGACCAACAGATGGTGGAGAAGAAAATGGATACTTTAGATTAGAAACTCCAGCAGAAACAGCAGAAAGAGAAGCAGCAGAAAGACAACAAAAATCTGAAGAAACAAATCCTTACTTTGTACTAGAAAAAGATCCAAAAGCTGACGCAGAAGTAGCAGCAATGAGAAAAGCTGAAGCAACAGATGAGGACGAATCAGGATATAGTACAATAAAAGATGCTAATGCAGGTAGACCATTACCAGCAACTCCAGATCAAGGTCAACCAAGAAAAATATCATCAGATGAAGAATCAGTTTATAGTACAATAGATGGTGATGGGAATATTGTTAAAAAAGAAACAAAATCAACTTTTACTAAGTTAAAAGATGCTATTAAGAGTAGATTACCTTGGAATAAAAAAACAAAAATAGATTCAGAAAAAGTTGAAATAAAAAAAGTGAATGAAGAATCGGATGATGAAATGATAGATAATCCTTTATATGAAAGCGCAGGACCTAATTACGGAAGACCATTACCAGCAACTCCAGATCAAGGTCAACCAAGAAAAATATCATCAGATGAAGAATCAATTTATAGTACAATAGGTGATGATAATACATATAATAGATTAGGAGAAGAAGATGGTACATATAATAGATTAGGTGAGGATACAACTCCTAAAGTTATAGATAATACTTATGATAGAGTAGTAGCAGAAGATGGTACATATAACAGATTAGGTGAGGATGTAACTCCTAAAGTTATTAGTGATAATGATTATTCTACTGTAAAAAAAGATGAACCTGTATACTTTATATTGGAAAAAGAAGCCGAATCTTTAACTTCGCAACAATCAGGTGGATTAACTCCTGAAACATTGGCAAAGGCAAAAGCAGCATTAAAGCCAGTAGAAAAAAAATCAGAAGAAACAAAAGTAGAAGTTAATGAAATGCAAGGAAAAAATTTAAATGCGGATAAAGTTAAGTCAAAAATAAAAGAGTCAGATGACCAGATGAAATCAGAGCAAAAAACTAAGGCAGAAGCTGAAGATGCGATGATAAATGATGTATTTAAAAATGAGTACGGAAAAGAATTAAAAGATTTGACTCAAGGAGAAAGATTAGCTGAACTTAAAAAGTTAACGAAAAAAGCAAGAACAAAAAAATTAGATGATACTGAAAAATGGTTAGTAAGTGCTTTACAAAACTCTATAGAAACAAGTGCAAAATATAAAGAAATAGAGAGAAAAATAGACAAAGAATTTACTAAAAGAGTATTAGCTGATAAAAAACTTGCAGAGACTTTAGCAGGAAATAAATACAAAAAAGCTGATGGAACTGATAAAGGAATAACTTCAGAAGATGCAGAGAAAATAGTAAAATATAGAATGGAAGCATTTGAAAAAGTTACAGGAATTAAACCTAAAAAAGAAGTTAAGATAGGTCCTTTAGAAAAAACTCTAAGTAAGAAAGACAATGAAAGAGGAGTTTTCATAAGTACAGAGGCAGCAAATAAGTATAAAAAATCTTTAGAAGCACAAGGGAAAACACCAGAAGAAATAAAAAAAGCTTTAAAAGATAAAAAAATACTAGGTAAAAAAGATGATGAAATAGTAAATGATAAAATCAGAATTAACACTAAAGAATCTCCAAAAACATCTTTAGAAGGAGCTTCAAATAGTGCGATTCAGAGATTAAAAACATTAAGTCATGAATTAACACATAAGGAACAAACAGAATTAGTAAGAGATAAAGCAGCAGCAGAAAGATTAGGATTGAAAGACGATAGAAAATTAATGAAATACGGATCAGAATTAAATGATTCTAAAGACTTAATAAACTATAGAACAAATCCTATAGAAAAAGATGCTTTTTCTCGTGAAAATGCAATAAAAGATAAATTAGAAAAAGGCTTGGAGAAAAAAGGTTATAAAATTGAAAAAGAATCAGATATTTCAGTATCAAAACCTAAAAAATTAATAAAAGAACAAACAACAAATGAAGCACTAAAAAAAGGTGAAGGTTATTTGGATGCAAAATCAGAAGAAGCTAAAAAAGCATCTAAAGTAAATATTCCAAAATCAAAAGAAGAGGCTGAAAAATCAGAATCAAAAAAATCTTCTCAAAGTCTAATTCAAAAAATGAAAGATATATTTAAAAAAAAAAAAGATAATGGACATTCAGCAGTAGCAAATGAAGAAGAAGGTGAAAAAAAACCAAATACTCCTGAGATGCAAAAAAAAATAGATAAAGTTGCATCTCTGGAGAATTCAGAAAATTGGAAAAAATTAAAAGATGCAACAAATGTAAGATATATTCAAAAAATAGCGGAAGATCCTAAAGCAATTAAAATGTTAAAGAAAAGAACTGATGGAGCAGATTTAGAAGGAGGAGTTATAGATGCTTTAACAGGAATGACTAAAAAAGAAGAAACAGAATTAATAGAGGATTTTGCTATAAAAAAGCAAGAAGCATTTGATGAAGCATCTAAAAGAGGAAAATCTAACAATGCAGACTTAAAAATAATACCTTCAGAAGAAATGAATAGAGAAAGAGTTAAAGAAGGTTATCGTCCTGCAGATGGGTTACATAATAATGTTAAAAATGAAGTTAAAATAGCAGAAGAGTTGGGTATAAGCAGAAAACTAGCAGTAATGGATCATGAAATAGGTCATAAATATCAAGCTAATCTTTATAAAGATAAAAAATTATCTGAAAATGCAGATTTAAAACAAGATTATGATGCTTTTAAATATGATCGTGAAAATTATGATTCTAAAAATTTAGATTATTATAAGGCTAGTCTTTTAGAAAGAGATACAAGAAAGAATGAAAGAGTTACCAAAAAAGGTTTAGATCAAATAGGAGATAAAATTTTAGATACAGATTTATTAACTAGAATTGAAAAATCAAAGGATCAATTGGAAGATACTAAAAAAGAAATTACAAAAGATCAAGAAGCTAAGGCTGAAAAAGATATTACAAAAGAAGATTTAGAAAAAGCCATTAGAGAAGAAATAGGTTATGTAGGAATAAATAGACCTAAAGAATTATCTAAAGGTGACAAAAATCCATTTGAAAACAAAAAATTTGATGCAAAAATAGCAAAAGATGAAATGGAAAATATGGTTGATAAAGTTAGTGAAAAAGAAAATCTACAAAAGAAGTTATCTTCTAAAGAAAAAAAAGAATTAAATGAAATATTAAAAACTTTTGAAGACTTTAAAAGATTAGAAGGAGAAATTGGTGAAAATGACAAAAGATTAATTTTAGAAAATTTAGATAAACAAATTAAAGAATTAAAAGAAAGAAGTCCTAAAATTAAATCTTTATTAGAAATACCGAAACCAGTTGATTTAGATGATATAAAGCTAGAGGGAGATTTAACTTCAAATGAAAAATGAATAGAGTTAGATAAAACTTTAATGAAAAAATCAAAAATTACTTTAAAATCATCAAAGAGTTTAAAAGTTAAAGAAGAAAAATCAAGAGGGATAGATAGTCCAGAAAAGAGATTAGAAAATATAGCTAAAAGAGCAAAAGAATTACCAAAAGAACATTTAATAAAAGCTTTATTAGATTTATCTAAAAAAGAAAAAGATAGAGAAGAGTTATTAGAATATTCAAATCGCCAAAAAGAAGGTGAAAAATTATTGCCTCATCAGCATTTAGGAAAAATAACTTCTAAAAAATCTAAATCTTTAGATAAAATATTTAAAGCATTAAATGAAAAAATTTCTGAAGACTATCTATCTTTAAGAGAAGAATTAAATGATACATTAAGAGAAAAATTAGAATCAAATTATGAATTTAAAAGAATAATGGAAAGAAAATTATCTGGAAATAGAAGGCAGATATCAGAATTATTTGAAATAGTTGAGAGAACCAAACGTGGAATATTTGAAGAAATAACAGGCATGGAGGTTCCTAAAACTAGATTAGAAATAGAAGATGGTATTGGATTATTTAATAAATATGAAGGAAATTATAATAAAAGTAAAAATTTAATAAAAATATATTCAAAACCTTCATTAAGTTTTCTTCATTCACGAGAGAAAAATAATAAAGATATATTAAATTCATTGATTCATGAATTAACGCATCAAGAACAAGCTAGGTTTGTAGAAAATAGAGAAGATTTTATTATTCAAGGAATAAAAGATCAAGCAGATATATTTTATATAAATAATAAAATGTATCTAAGAGATGTTAGCTTAAAAAAATATAGAAGACAACCTGTAGAAGAGGAAGCTTTTAAAGCAGGTAATGAGTTATCAAAAAACTTTTAAAAAAATAAGCCATCCAAAAGCAACTCAAACATAAATAAGGAAAGTCCCTGTTAATCAGGGGCTTTTCTTATTTTACTTAATTAAGGTTAAATAACAAGCAAAAAACTTTTTTTACTTTCGAAAGGTTTAGTTAATTAATTAATCTATACAATTAGTATTATTTTTGTGATAATAAAAATAAAATAAAAAAGTTAATTGAAATTTAAAATGTTTGGGTTTAAAAAAGGAGGGAATAAATGAAAAAAAAATTGGTGTTTTTTTTATTTATGATTTTTACAATAGGAATTTTAGCAGCAGATGTAGTTATAAGTGGAAATTTTAGTGACTATAACTATTATGGAAGTTCGACAAAGCAAGGAAATGAATTAATATTTACTCAAAATTCATTAAATCAAGCTGGAGCAATTTGGTCAAATAAAATGGTAGATTTATCTAAGAATTTTAGAATAGAGGCAGAATTATATATGGGTGATAAAGATGCTAATGGAGCAGATGGAGTAACTTTCTTTTTCAAACCATATGAAGATAAAAATGATGTAATAGGTAATACAGGAGGAGGATTAGGATATGAAAGTGCTAATTTTCCAAATACTTTTGGTCTTGAAATAGATACATGGTATAACAGTGATAAAGATTCTATATCGACAGATCATATTGCTTTTGTTAAAAGTGGAAGTTCAGTAGGTATAAGTGATAAAGATTTAGGAAATATAGAAGATAATGCATGGCATTCGATTATAATTAATTGGAATGCTTCTACAAAAACGTTAAGTTACTCACTTAAAGGGGTAACAGGAAGCTATAATGGTGGAGGAGAAGATTTATTAGCTAAAATAAATACAGGGAATGATGCAAACCATCAAAATATGGCTTATTTTGGATATACAGCTTCAACAGGAGGATCATATAATAAACAAGGAATAAGAAATATTCAAGTAGACGCAACAATCCCAGAAAGCCAGTATCCTTTAACAATAACAGAAACAGTTTCTCCTAGTAAATATAGATTAGGAACAAGCTTGACGTATACTGTTACTATAGGAAATAGAGGTACAGAAACAATAAGTAATTTAGATTTAAGCAGTAATACAGGAATAGATTTTTCAGGAGATGGATGGACTAATTATTCAGGAAACATTTATAGAAAAACAGGGTTAACTATTCCTGCAGGAGGAACAGTTACTGTAACAGGAACAAGAACAGCGACTTCTTCAGATGTTACTAACACTGAGATTATTAATACTACTTCTATAAAAGGATATACTAGTTATGGGACTTCTTCACAGTCAGAATATACAGATGCCTATGAATCTAGAGTAACATACTCTCCAATGGATTACACAGTAACAGAAGTAGCTTACTCAGATCCAAAAGATGGATTTACAATAGAATCTGATGGGACTATAAAATATACATATAAATTTAAAATTGAAAATACAGGTGGAACAGAGCTAAAAAATTTAACATATAAAAACACAAAGACTCCAGGTACTTTAATAAACATTTCTGGAAATTTAGCAGTTGGAGCTAGTAAAGAAATAACTTATGAATATATACTTACTGATGCAGAAAAAAATAGCAATGGTCTTAATAATGAGATAATTATTAATGCTATTGCAATAGATGATAGCGGAAATTTAGAAAAATCTTTAACATTTGCAACGGTTTCAAGTGAAGTATCCGCTATGGAAACAAATGTTACAAATACAATTACTGGAAGTTCAGACAACACAAAAATACAAGCTTTAGGAAATATAGTTAATTATTCTTTAACTATAAAAAATATAAAATCATCAACTTTAGGAAATTTAGAAGCGGTAATTATTAGAAATAAAGATTTAAATAATTTACCAGCTAATGATAGAACTTTTGCAGGAGTTAAAGCTTCTTCTACTAAACTAGGATTAGTAAGTAATTTTACTCCTACTTCTTTAGGAAAAGATGCAATTTCTACGGGAAGTTTTCAGTATACTGTAACTCAAGATGATATAGATGAAGGAAATTTAAATACTACAATATTTTTAAAAGGTGAGATAGGATCAGATGTTTATACAGTTCAAGAAAATAATAATATTTCAATAGATGAAACATCTTTAAATAAAGAAATTTCAATAACAGTAAATCCTCTTGTTTATAACTCAAGTGATTCTTTAATATCAGGAAATCAATATTCAACTATAGGAGATAAAATAAAATATAGTTTTCAAATAGAAAATACAGGTAAAAGAACGATAAAGAATCTAAAATTAGTTGATCCTCTTGATTCAAATAATGAGATAGATTTAGGTATATCAGCATTAAATATAGGAACCACTCAAATAGCTACAGATAAATATATTAGAATAATTGAAGCTAGTGATTTAAATAACGGAGAAGTTAATTATGATTTTTTAATAAAGGGAGATGTAGGAAGCTTTGATTCTATTGCAAAAATAGAAAATAGTATAGTTACTGGAGATTTAAATGATGATTATGAATTGAAAGTAGTTATAGAAGAAGGAGCTAATTTTACTAATCAAGGGATTAACTTAAAATATCATTATGAGTTAAAGAATATAGGAAATAGAGTTTTATCAGGCTTAGAGTTAAAAGATACTTTGACTAATACAAATAGTGTAACTTTAGATAAGACACAAATAAATCCTAATGAAATTGCTATTTCCTCTACTTTGACACATGTAATAACAACTGATAATTTTAATAATGGAAGCATAAATATTCAAGGAGAAGCTCAAGCTTTAAGATTATCAGGGCAGTTATTAACTAAAAATGTTCTAGAAACAGTTAATAAATTTGATTTTTCTAAAATTAATTTAAGTATGTCATCTACAACTCCTAATTTAACTTATGGAACTTTAGTAGATTATACAATAGATATACAAAATATAAGTACAACAACAGATGCCGTAAATTTAAAGTTAATTGATGAAATAGAAGAAATAAGAAATGCAAATAATGAGAAAGTATTTGAAAATGTACAATTAATTTCAGTAAAAAATGGTGTGAATGATGTTATATATACAGGAGATATAAATGCTCTTATTTTCACGTTACCAAAGACTAGTACAGTTCAAATTAAAGTTAGAGCAAATATTAAAGGAAGTTCAGATATAACTTTATCAAGTGGTGAAAATATAATAAATACAGTAAGTATATTTGGGAAAATAGGGACAGCTTCCCAAAGTATAGCAGTAGATTCTCCAGATTTAGTTGTAACTACTGATGTAACTACTGATAATTCAGACAAAATAATAGAAGTAGGGGAAGGAGTTACTTATACTATAGATATAACTAACAGTTCTTCTTTAGATATTAATGATGTTATAATTATTGATAAAATTACAGAAATAGTTAATAGTAAAAATGAGTTAGTTTTCTTTAAGCCATTAACAACAGATAGAATAACTATAGTAGATAGTACAACGTCTACTCCAATACCATTTACATACAATGCAGTTCAAGGAAAAATAGTAATCAGCAAAATTCAAGCAGGAAAGGATGCTCATGTTCAAATAAAACCAACAGTTAAATCTAATATATCTTTTAGTGATGGGGAAGTTATTACGAATTTATTTACAGTAAATGGGAATACATATTCTCATATTTTAAATGCTTTAACAGGTGTTATACAGGGAATGGATATAACTTCTAATGTTGTAACAACTCTTTCTAATAATAAAATTATGTTAGACGAAGAATTTACTTATAATATAGAAGTTAAAAATAAAGGAACAAATTTAAATTTATTAAATGTTAAAGTTTTAAGTGATATTGAGGATACTTTAAATTCGAAAAATAAAAAAGCATTTAAAGATGTTGTAATTTCAAGAATTTATAATAAAGAAACAAATGTTAATAAAACAGGAATTTCTTGGCCAACAAGTTTTACTAATGGAAGATTAGAGTTACCAGAAATATTAGCAAATGAAACTATAGTTATTGAAATAAAAGCTAAACCAAATGATTTACCTTCATTTGTTCAAAATGAACAAATAATAATTGATTCAAAATCTTATTTAAATAATTCAGCTCAAGCTGTTGAGCATAGATTAACTCCAACAATAGTTATTCCAGAATTAACAGTAGAAAAAACAGCTAATAGAGCAGATGTGGCTATGGGAGAAAATTTAACTTATACAATTAAAATAACAAATAATAGTAGTACAGAAGCTAAAAATTTAAAAATAGAAGATAATATATTGGGAATTGAAGGAAATACTTCAGCAGGTTTAAAAGAACAAGTATTTTTAAATTGGACATGGACTGTGGACTCAGCTCATTCAAGTTTAAGACCAGCAGATAATTCTCCATTAAGTATTTTAAGTTCTCAGAATGTAAATTTAGCATCTGGAGATTCAATTATATTTACTGTGACTGGTTTAACTAATAAAGATATAATAGATGATAATTTTAGCAATACAGTTTATGTAACAGAAGATTTAACTCAGATAAAAAAAGAAGCAACAGCAACTTCTAAAATTAATAAAGAAGGAATAGTAGTTACCAAAACGGCGAATAAAACAGAAGCTAAAAGAGGTAACTTTGTAAAATATACTTTAAGTATATATAATTCTAATAGTGTACAAATGAAAGATATTAAAATAGTAGATGTTTTACCTCCAGGATTTGAGTATATGAAAGATAGTTCACTACTTACGGATAATGATAATACAAAGGCAGAAATTCATCCATTAGGAAGAGATACTTTAACTTTTAATACTTTAAACGGAAGCAATTTGGAAATAAAAGCAAAAGAAACTATAAAAATATCTTATATATTGAAAGTGGGCTTAGGAGTTAAAGATGGAAAAGCAATAAATACAGCAATGGTAAAATCTTTTTCTAATCAAGTTGTATCTAATATAGCAACTTATAGATTAGATATAATAACTGATCCTTTATTTGATTCAGGTTCAATAATTGGAAAAGTATTTAACGATATTGATGAAGATGGTTATCAAGATAGTGCTATAGCTAAAGAAGTTAAAGTAGTTATAGATAATCCAAGTAAATCACCAATAAGCTTAACAAGAAACAAGTTTAGAAAAGTAGTAACTCCTAAATTTGTTTTAAAAGAATTAAAGCCAGGTGAAAAAGTAATTATAGAGTTTAAAAATAGAACTAATCTATTAAGTGAAATAAAATTAAATACTAAGGCTGGAACAAATTTAATTTTAAAATCAAATGGAAAATCTTTAGTAAAACATATAAAAGATAAAAAAAGAGGATTAACAGGAGAAAAGATAGTCATTAATAGAATCAAAACAAAAAATGGATTAGAAAGAATTGAAATAAAAAATGAAGGTAAAAATGAAGAAGGGATTCCAGGAGCAAGATTAATGACAATAGATGGATTGATTATAGAAACTGATAATTATGGAAGATTTCATGTTCCTGTCTTAAAAGGAGAAAAAACAAATAATTATTTAATTAAATTAGATTTAGATAGTCTTCCTATGGGAACATATATAACAACAGAAAATCCTAAGGTAATGAGAAGAACTAGAACTATTTCAAAGTTTAATTTTGGAGTAGTTGTTCCAAATGAACAATTATCAGGAAAGAGAGGTGACATGTAATGAATAGAAAACAAAAATTATACATATTATCTCTATTGATAATACTTCAAACACCTGCTGCAGCTCAGAAATTTTATTTTAATACAAGTGAAGATTATGTAAATAATCTTTACGAAGAAAAAGGATTGAAAGATTCGAGCAACATTCAAATAGTTTCTCCTGAGAGAAAGAAACAAAAAATGTTAAAAGTTCAAGCTACTGAAAATAAAGTCTCTTCTTATTCTAAAAATTTAGAGAAAAAAGATTTAGAAAGAATTAAGAAAAAGAAAAAATACCCATTGATGTATAGCAAGAAAAAAGCTCAAGCATTTAATCAAACAAAATATAAATCATCAGGTTATATGGAAAATGGGGGCTATATTTATTCTACAGTAGATGCTTTTAATGTAGTTCCTAAATTAAATATAGTATCTGTAAAAGATAAAATGTTAAGAAGCGAAACTACATTAAGTTTCTATATTTATTCAAATTATCGTAATTATATCAATAAATATGAGATATTAATTTATGGAGAAAAGGATACTAATTTAGTAAAACCTTTATCAATTATAAAAGGAGAAACTTTACCAAATAAGGAAACGATTAATGTAAGCTTAAGTAAAAAAATGATTGATGGAAATTCGTTAACTTATGTATTAAAAGTTTATGATAAAAAAGGTAATTTTGATATAACTAATCCTAGAAAAATAGAAATATTTGAAGATTCTAAAAAAGGTGAGATTTTAAAAGAATTAAAAGATATTAAAATTCAAGAAATAGACAATACAAATAACTTAAAGAAACAAGATATTCTTATAAATGGAGCTTTAGTAAAAGTTATTGGTAAGAATTTTCCAGCTAACAAAAAAGTTCAAGTTGGAGAATTAGAAGTGTTTGCTGATAATAATGGAGGCTTTATTTTAGAAAATATCTATTCTTCAGGAGATAAAGAAATACAAGTTTTAGCTCTAGATTTAAATGATAAAGTTTATCAAGAATACTTTAATATTAAAGTTAAGGATAGTTATAACTTTACAACAGGTCTTGTAGATTTAAGTATAGGACAAAATAAAGTTGATGGAAATGATACTTTAACTAAAAATGATAAAAATTATGAATCTGGACATTTTGATAGTGGAAGAATAGCTATTTATCATAAGCAAAAAACTAAAGATATGAAATTAACAGTTCATGTTGATACAAAAGATGAAAAGATCGAAAATGTACTTGATGGATTAGAAAGAAGAGAACAGGAAAATGTATTGACAAGAATAGATGATTACCAAATTTATGATAGCTATGGTGATGATTCTAAAGTTTATTCAGATATTGATACTCAAGGAAAGGTTTATATTAAATTAGAGAAAAATAAAAGTAAGGCTATTTGGGGAAATTATGATACTAAATTGAATGAAAATTATTTTTCTAATTATAATAGAAGTTTATACGGTGCTTATTTAAATTATAAATCATTAAAAAATAATAAATTTGGAGATAGCAAAAATAAATTGGTTATGTTTGCTTCAGAGCCAAATACTTTATATAATCATAACGAATTTCTTGGAACAGGGGGTAGTTTATACTATCTAAATCAAAAAGATATAGTAAGCGGATCAGCTCAAGTTTGGTTAGATGTAAAGGATAAAAATACAGGTAGAAGAATAAGCAGAGTAAAGCTACAAAATGGTACGGATTATGAATTGGATAATTTTTTAGGAAGATTAATATTAGAAAAACCTCTTTCTCAAATTGCTAAGGATAGTACAAATGAAGTAATAAAAAGTAATATAAATGGAGATTATAACTATTACTTAAATGTAGATTATGAATACTATAGTTATGGAAATGATTTTGATAATTTAACTTATGGATTAACACAAAATTATTGGATAAATGATAATGTAGCTTTAGGTGGAACATATATAAGAGAAGATAGGGATGCTTCTGATTATGAAATGATGGGAGTAAATACCACTTTAAAATTAAGTGATAATAGTTATTTAAAATTAGAGGCTGTTAAGTCAGAAGGAGAACAAACATTATCTAGTACAGTATCACTAGATGGTGGTCTTAATTTTACAAATAATAAAATATTATCTAAAGAATCATCAGGAAATGCATATAATTTAAAAGGAATGTTATCTTTAAAAGATTTAAATGGTAAATTTAAATCAGACGATAAAATAGAAACATGGGCTAGAATAAAAGAAAAAGGATTTGCTAATGTTTCAGAAGAAAGTACTACAGAATATGAAAACTATGGATTAAAAGGAACATATAATATTTCTGATAAGACTTCTTTAATTTCTTCATACGAATATTATGATGAAAAAACATCAACAAGTGATAATAGAAAAGTTAATGGATCTATTGCTTTAAAAAATATTGTTAATGATAAACTAACAATAACAGGAGAAACAAAATATGAAGAAAATAATATGTCAAATCCAGATGCAGATGATTATATAGGAAAAGCTACTTTGTTTGGACTAAAGGGTGAATATGAATTAAATGATAGAGTAAATTTAAATGCAAGTGCTCAAACACAATTGTGGAAAGATGATAAATATTCATCAAATAATTTATATACTATAGGTTCAGATATTAAAGTAAATGATAAAGTTAATGTATCAATGAGTGGTTCAACTGGTGATAGAGGAGACTATGGAAAAATTCAAGGAAATTATTCTAGAACTCCAAAGCATGACATGTATTTAGGTTATACATCTTCTAATGAAGTATCAGAAAATAAAAATACATTAACGATGGGGGAATCCTATAAATTAAATGATAAATCAAAACTATATCATGAAAATCAATTTATAGATTCAACTAAAGGTGATGGAACAACAGAAGTGTATGGAATAAATTATGGAGCTAATGATTATTTAACATTAGGTACTTCATATGAAAAAGGATTCATAGAAAAAGATACTGGAGATATAAAAAGAGATTCAATAAGTATCTATTCAAGATATGAAAAAGATAAAATTTATTTAAAAAATAAGCTAGAGTACAGAAAAGATAGAGAGCCAAAAGAGACGACAGATCAATGGGGTATATTAAATAAAGGAAAATATGTTTTAAATGATGAGTTAACATTTACAGGTAAATTAAACTATTATTTTACAGATTTTACTAAAAAAGAAGATACATCATTTAAGGAATTTGGAATAGGATTTGCATATAGACCAATATATATGGATAAATTAAATGTACTGACAAATTATACGTATTTAGAAGATTTAGGTACAGAAATGCAATCAAAAGATGATGGAGAAGTAAAAGCTCACGTTGTATCTATTGAAGGTATATATCAATTAAATCAAAAATTGAATTTTAGTTTAAAATATGCTCTTCGTCAAGAAAAAGAAAGAATAAATAGAACAAAAGGTGTTTATGTAGAATCAAGAAATAATTTATTTGCTTTTAAAACAAGTTATGATTTAATATATAACTATGAAATATTTGCAGAATATCATATATTGAAAGATGAAATATCAGATAATATAGAAGATGGATTTATATTAGGAATGTATAAAGATTTCAATACAAATGTAAAATTAGGAATAGGTTATAATTTCACAAATTATGACGATAATTTAGAAGTTCTAGATTATAAGGCAAATGGTTGGTTTGTTAATTTAATAGGAAAGTTTTAAATGAGAAAAGCCCTTCAGTATTACACTGAGGGGCTTTTTGGAATTTTATTATAATTTATATTAGAACATATAAGTTAAACCAACACAAAGTTTAGTTTCTTTAAACTTATTGTCTACATTTTGAGCTTGAGCAAGAGGACCATCAGTTTCATATTCTAGTTCTTGATATGAAATATCACCATTTAACATTAAGCTTTCATTAATAGCATATTTTGCTCCAATGGCAAATTTTTGTCTATCTCCAGCATCTAAAACTTTACCATCTAAATAAGTATCTATCACATCTATATCAGCTTTCATTCTTAAACCAAATGTATATTCTCCATAAATAGAAAGTCTTTCATTAGAATATATGTCAGCACATAATTTTAACTGTTGTTCTGTCATTTTAGCATCTAAGAAATTATCAAATTCTCTATGTTTCATATAATATCCAATAGTAATAGGACCATATTTATAAGCTAAAGGCATTCCTTCAATTTCATAATATTTATAGCTATTAGAAACTTCACTAGGTATTGGAACAAAAAGATTCATTACTGTATCATTGACCATACCATATTTCAAATCAGCCCAACCTAACAAATGTCCATCCATTAATGGATAACTATATTTACCTCTTAATGATAATATATCTTGTTTCCAAGCATCTCCAATTGCTGAAGATAAAAGTTCAAAATCTCCTAAATTATTACCATGAGCCCATTCGGCACCTATTGCAAAATTATCATAATGTCTCCAAGCTCCAACAATAAGTTTTGAAGAATAAGATGAGAAGTCGTTGTTAAGACCAGAAGTAAAACCCTTAATATAATCTACTAATCCACCAAGACCTTTAAGATAATTTTCACTAGCTAAAATATCAAAAGTCCAATCATCACCATAAGATAAATTAGTTGTGATTCCATACTCGATTCTTTTTAAATCTTTGTCAATATTAAATCTTTGGTTAGTACTAATATCAGCATTTAAATCATAATAATTAATAAAAGTACCCATAGATTCTACTTTTAGTTTAGGAGCCATTTCCATAGGTTCAACTACAGGCATAACTTCCTTTGCATAAGTTGCAGATGCGGCTACTAAAGCCACGAACAAAAGTGTTAATTTTTTCATAATAATCCCTTCCTTTAAAAAATTTAAAATAAGTTACTTAATAAATTACACCCTTAACTTAATCCGAGTATACCTCCTTTTTATAACGCTGTCAACTTTTTGAAGTTGTAATTTAATTAAAAATATAATAATGCAATGTGTTGAAAATGTTGTACAAGTCTTCAGATGGGATTTGGAGGTGTGTGATTTTAAATTACATATTTTTTGTGAAAGGAGAATAAAATTAATAAAAGATAGGAGACATTAATCAATGTCTCCTATCTTATTTTCAATTACTACTAAAGTAATTATTATTCCAAGCATAATACCTAGATGAGCATAATTTATAATTGAATGATGCTCAAAAAGCTCAACTATAATTTTTTCAAATAAAACTATTGATATCATTAAAGGTAGTTGAATCATCCACCATATCCAAGTGAAAAGTGGTTTTAAACTAAATGATTTTTCATATACAAATTTTTCAATAGATAACCATAAAATAAATATTGAAAAAAGAATAAGAAATGTAAAAAATAAAGTGGAACTACTCATAGTTTTTAATTTAACTAAATAATTTAAAAGGCTTATAATTCCTTCTCCAAAAATAATAATCATAAGTAAAGAAAATCTTTCATTCATATGTTCTTCATCTATAAGTGGAAGTTTTTTATATTCTTCTAATGTTAACAATGGATTTACAAAATCAATGATTAAAATTAAAGATAATAATAAAGCTGCCAAAGAAAACTCAAGGAATAAAGATATAAATATTAAAACAATTATGATATCTTGTGTAACTAAAGTGTGATGTAAATATCTTTTATGAATTGCATTGTCCTTAGCAGCTTGTCTCCAAAGAATTAAAAGAGATATTTTAGCTGCTAGTAAACTTAAGATAATAGCAATTAAATTTTGATTTTTAAAAGCACATTCAAATCTTCCAACTCCAAGTATAGCAAGCATATTTATAAATGTTAAGGTGTAATTTTTAATATGAGCTATTCCAAATCTATTATGATAATAGGTCATACTAAGCCAGTTCAGCCAGAGCCCACTAAATAATAAAATGAACCATATAAATTTTGTAAAAGTCACATCATGCAAGAAAAAATGAGATAAATCTTTAATTAATCCAACATAAACCAAGTCAAAGAATAATTCAAGTTTTGAAGCGGTTCTTAAGGAATCGTGTTCTAAATGCTTGATGGTTTCTTTGTATTTTTTAAACATAGTCACCACTTCCTAAATTTTAAAATAAAGTATCTATAATAGGAAACATTGCAGCTCCTATAACTATTGAGTTATCATTAAAGCTAGAAAAAGCAATTGTTTCTGGCCCTCTATAAAATATATGGTCTTTATATATTTCATCTAAAAGTCTTTTTTTAATAGTTTCTTTATGAAAACAAATTTTCCCTGAAATTATTAATTTTTCAGGATTTGAAAAAAACAATATATTTTTAATCCCTACAGCTAAATATTTTATATAGTTGTCTAATATTTCTTGTCCTTTTTTCGTATCCATATATTTCATACAAAATATTTCATTAAAGTTTTTAATATTAGGAAACACTTTCTTAAAGTCTAAAAGTAAACTTCTATTTGAAACATAAGATCCCCAACATCCCTTTGATCCACACTCACAATCTCTACCATTAGTCTCAACTATCATATGATGTAATCTACCTGCTTTAAAATAGAAATCTTTGCTTAAATTTTCTTGTTGAAAATTACTGATTCCAACATAATCATTAATTGTAAGTACTGTAAAAAGAGAACAATCTGAATGCTTTGTTAAAAAACCTTCAGCTATGGAAGCTAAGTTAGATTCGTTTTCCATGAATACAGGGAAATTCAGTTCTTCTTTTATTTTATCAATAAAAGAAAGATGAACCTTTGTTTGAGAACTAAATTCAATAAATTCATTTTCTGTACTGACGATTCCAGGAACTGAAATACCAATACCAATTAATTTTTTTTTGATTTTAAGAGGAAGTTCTTTTAGGAAACTTTTAAGTACATTTAAAAATTCATTTTGTATTTCTTCACTATCAAGAAAATATTCAGTTTTTTCTCTAATCATAATTCCCTTAGCATTTGTAAGAAGGATAGTAGCTCTATTTTTAGTTAGTCTAACTCCAATAGAATAACAGAAAAAATTATTAAAGGAATATTCCATTGCTTTTCTTCCAACTCCATTTCCAACTTTTTTTTCTTCAAAGATAATATCTTTTTCTAAGAAATTATTGATTATCTTTTTTGCTGTTGGAAAGCTAATGTCTAAATTTTCAGAAATGTCATTAATTACAAAATTATTTTTGGAATAAAAGATATATCTAAAAGCATTGGTCTCGTTATTTTCTTGTGCTTTTTTCTGGTACATAAGCATCTCCTCCTTTTTATTAATAATAGCATAAAATATACATTCATACAAAAATTATGTATGAAAATAGCATTGAAATTATAAATGTTATCCATATATTTCTTATATTTGATTTTTCAAAGCAAAAAAACTATCCTTAGGTTGTTAAGAGAAATTAAAATGACTTTAATAATTTAAAAAGTATTGGTTTTATTTAAATTATTAATTTAAGTTTTTTTTTAGATAATTTTTAAAGTCATTTTAAAAATTGGAGGAGATATATGAAGGAAATTTGGAAGGGAAGATTAGATAGTTTCCAAAAAGAAGATTTAAGATTTTGGCAAATAGTTACCACTGCCTTTGAAATGAAAGAGGAAAGTGGAGTTTGCTTTATTGGATATGATACAGATGATGGGGTAAAAAGAAATTTAGGAAGACCTGGAGCAGAAAAAGGATCCAATTCAATTAGAAGTGCTATGAAATCTTATCCAATTATTGAAAATGTGAAATTGTATGATTTTGGAAATTTAGAAAATAAAAAATTAGAAGAAGCTCAGGAAGAATATTCTGATAAGATAAAAATTGTTTTAGATAAGAAAAATTTCCCAATTGGTTTAGGTGGGGGACATGATATTGCTTATGGATCTTATCTAGGACTTAGAAAAGCTTATCCTAATAAAAAAATTGGAGTTATAAATTTTGATACTCACCTTGATATGAGAGATTATTCAAAGGGAGGAACTTCAGGAACTTCTTTTAAACAAATATTAGATTCTGATAAAGAAGCAAAATATATGATAATAGGATATAAGGATATAGGAAATACTGAAAGATTAAGGGAAGAAGCGAGAAAAAAAGGAGTTATAATAATAAAGGAAGAATATTCAGATGAATATATATATGAAGAGATTCAAAAATTTGCTGACAGTGTAGACATATTACAAGTTACATTTTGTATGGATGTATTTGATGCAAGTATAGCACCAGGTGTTTCAGCACCAACAATATTAGGCTTAGAAGGGAAGCGAGCAATAAAAATGTTAAGAAAAATTTTAGAAACAAAAAAAGTAGAAATTACAGATATTGCAGAAGTTAATCCATATTATGATATAGACATGAGAACTGCAAAATTAGCAGGGAATATAATTTATGAAATTGTTCAAAGTAAAAGTAGCTAGTTAACTTAGCGAAAGCTAAAAAAATAAAGGGAGGTACATATGTTATTTAATCCAGTAGTCGTTTCAGTGGTTGTAATGAGTATTCTTTGCTTACTAAAATTAAATGTAATGATAGCTATGATATTAGCAGCTTTAGTAGCAGGAATGATGTCTGGTTTAGGGGTTTCAGCAACAATGGGATTTTTAATTTCAGGAATGGGCGGAAATTCAGAAACTGCACTTAGTTATATTTTATTAGGTACATTAGCTGTAGCAATAAATCAAACAGGGCTTGCTGCAATAATGTCTAAGAAAATTTCACAAATAGTAAGTGGAAGAAAAGTTGTATTGTTATTATTAATAGCTTTCATAACTTGTTTTTCACAGAACTTAATTCCAGTTCACATAGCTTTTATACCAATTTTAATTCCACCATTATTAAAATTAATGAATAAATTAAAATTAGATAGAAGAGCAATGGCTTGTGCTTTGACATTTGGTTTAAAAACTCCTTATATTGTTTTACCAGTAGGATTTGGATTAATTTTCCAAACAATAATAAAAGATCAAATAAACGCCAATGGTTATACTGTTACTTTAGGTCAAGTTTGGAGAGCTAACTGGATATTAGGTATAGCAATGTTTGTAGGGCTTGCAATAGCAATATTTTTATCATATAGAAAACCGAGAGATTATGAAGATTTACCATTAAAAGGTTTTGAAGAAGCAGAGGAAATTCCAGAAAAAATGGAAAAGAAACATTGGATAACATTAGTTGCAGCAGCTTTAGCATTTGTAGTTCAATTAAGTACAGGTTCACTTCCTCTTGGAGCAATAGTTGCTCTTGGATTAATGGCAGCATTTAGAGTTATTAAATGGGATGGAATTGATGAATTATTAAATGGTGGAGTTTTAATAATGGGAGCAATTGCCTTTGTAATGTTAGTTGCAGCAGGATATGGAAATGTAATTAGAGAAACTAATGCAATTCCAGCTTTAGTTGAAAGTGTAGTTGCTGTAATAGGAACTAGTAAGGTTGCAGGTGCTTTCATAATGTTACTTGTTGGATTATTTGTAACAATGGGAATAGGAAGTTCTTTTGGAACAATTCCAATTCTAGCAGTTATTTATTGTCCACTAGCTTTAAAATTAGGATTCTCTCCAGCTTCAATTATTATATTAATAGCAACAGCAGGAGCTTTAGGAGATGCAGGATCTCCAGCATCAGATTCAACTTTAGGACCAACTTCAGGATTAAATGTAGATGGACAACATCAACATATTTGGGATACTTGTGTACCAACATTCTTACACTTTAATATCCCACTATTTATAGCAGGAATGATAGGAGCATTAATTTTTTAAATAATATAAATTTAAGGAGGATAAGTTTATGAAATTAGTAATAGGGGAAAGAAAATTAACACTAGAGGATCTTATTAATGTAACAAGAAAAGGATATACAGTAGAATTGTCAGATGAAGCTTACGCAAAAATAGCTAAAGCAAGAGCTTTAGTAGATAGATATGTTGAAGAAAAAAGAGTATCTTATGGAATTACTACAGGGTTTGGAAAATTTTCTGATACAATTGTATCAAAGGAAGAAACAGGACAATTACAAAAGAATTTAATAATGAGTCACTCATGTGGAGTTGGAAACCCATTATCAATTGATATGGCCCGTGGAATTATGTTACTAAGAGTAGTAAACTTATCTAAAGGATATTCAGGAGCAAGAAAAATAACAGTGGACACATTGGTGGAAATGTTAAATAAAGGTGTAACACCTTATATTCCAGAAAAAGGTTCCCTTGGAGCGTCAGGAGATTTGGCTCCTCTAGCACATATGGTTCTAGTAATGCTTGGAATGGGAAAAGCATATTACAATGGTGAATTAATGGAAGGTAAAAAGGCTATGGAAATGGCAGGAGTTGCAATTCTTCCAGAACTTTCTTCAAAGGAAGGATTAGCATTGATAAATGGTACTCAAGTAATGACTTCAGTTGGAGCTCACGTAGCTTATGATGCAATAAACTTAATGAAACATTTAGATTTAGCAGGTTCACTAACAATGGAAGCATTGAATGGAATAACTTGTGCTTATGATCCTAGAATACATGAAGTAAGAGGACATGCAGGACAAATAAGAACAGCTGCAAACTTTAGAGAAATATTAAAAGGAAGTAAAAATACTACAAAACAAGGTGAATTAAGAGTTCAAGATCCATATACATTAAGATGTATTCCTCAAATTCATGGAGCAAGTAAAGATACATTAGAATATGTTAGAGAAAAAATTGAAACAGAAATGGACGCAGTAACAGATAATCCAATTATTTTCTGTGATACAGATGATGTTATATCTGGTGGAAACTTCCATGGTCAACCAATGGCTCTTCCATTTGATTTCCTAGGAATAGCAATATCAGAAATGGCAAATGTAGCTGAAAGAAGACTTGAAAGATTAGTAAATCCTAATTTAAACTATGGTTTACCTGCTTTCTTAGTTGAAAAAGGTGGAGTAAATTCAGGATTTATGATAGTTCAATATGCAGCAGCAGCTTTAGTATCAGAAAATAAAGTATTAGCTCATCCAGCATCTGTTGATTCAATTCCATCTTCAGCTAACCAAGAAGATCATGTTTCAATGGGAACAATAGCAGCAAGAAAAGCTGGAGAAATTTTAGGAAATGCAAGAAAAGTTATTTCAATGGAAATATTAAGTGCTTGCCAAGGAATTGATTTAAGAAAAGCAGAATCTGGACTTGGAGCAGGAACAAAAGAAGCTTATAAACTTGTAAGAGAAAGAGTTGCTCATTATGATACAGATAGAGTAATGCATATAGATATAGATGCAGTTGAAGAATTAATAAAAGAAAATAAAATAGTTGAAACAGTTGAAAAAGAAATTGGAGAATTAAAAATATAAAAGGGGGAGAAATAATATGATAAACCAAGAAATTTTTAAAACTATGACAATTAAATTAGAGGCAAAAGATATTCCAGATTATATTCCTAAGATGGATCCACAATATAGAAGAGCACCAAAAAGAGTTGTACATTTAGAAAAAGATGAAATAGAATTAGCACTTAAAAATGCTTTAAGATATATTCCAGAAGAATATCATGAAAAATTAGCTCCTGAATTTTTAGATGAGTTAATGGAACACGGAAGAATTTATGGATATAGATTTAGACCAGAAGGAAGAATATATGGTAAACCTATTGATGAATATAATGGAAAATGTGTTGAAGGAAAAGCAATACAAGTTATGATAGAAAATAACTTAGATTTTGAAATAGCATTATATCCTTATGAGTTAGTAACTTATGGTGAAACTGGACAAGTTTGTCAAAACTGGATGCAGTATAGATTAATAAAAAAATATTTAGAAAATTTAACTCAAGATCAAACTTTAGTAGTAGCTTCAGGGCATCCAACAGGACTATTTAGATCAAAACCAACAGCACCAAGATGTGTTATGACAAATGCTCTTATGGTTGGAGAATTTGATGACTACAATAACTGGGCTAGAGCAGCTGCAATAGGAGTTGCAAACTATGGTCAAATGACAGCTGGAGGTTGGATGTATATTGGACCTCAAGGAATAGTTCACGGAACATATTCAACAATATTAAATGCTGCAAGACTTTTCTGTGGAGTACCAAAAGATGGAGATTTAGCAGGTAAATTATTTGTTACTTCAGGACTTGGAGGAATGAGCGGAGCTCAAGGAAAAGCTACTGTAATTGCAAAGGGTGTTGGAATCATAGCTGAAGTTGATAGATCAAGAATCCAAACTAGATTAGATCAAGGTTGGGTTGATGAAATAGCAGAAAGTCCTGAGGATGCATTTAAAATTGCAAAGGAAAAACAAGAATCAAGAACTCCATATGCAATAGCTTTCCATGGAAATATAGTTGATTTATTAGAATATGCAGATAAAAATAATGTTCATATAGATTTATTGTCAGATCAAACTTCTTGTCACGCTGTTTATGATGGAGGATATTGTCCAGTTGGAATGACTTTTGAAGAAAGAACAATGTTACTTGGAGAAGATAGAGAAAGATTTAATGAATTAGTAAATGAAACTTTGAAAAAACATTATGCAGTTATTAAAAATTTAACTAGTAAAGGAGTATATTTCTTTGACTATGGAAATAGTTTCCTAAAAGCTTTATATGATGTTGGAATAAAAGAAATTTCTAAAAATGGTAGAGATGATAAGGGTGGATTTATATATCCTTCGTATGTTGAAGATATATTAGGACCTGAATTATTTGACTATGGTTACGGACCATTTAGATGGGTATGTTTATCTGGTAAAAAAGAAGATCTATTAAAAACAGATAAGGCAGCTCTTGATTTAGTTGATCCAAACAGAAGATATCAAGATAGAGATAACTATATTTGGATACATGATGCAGATAAAAATGGACTAGTAGTTGGAACTCAAGCAAGAATATTCTATCAAGATGCTATGAGTAGAACTAAAATAGCTCTTTCATTTAACAAAATGGTAAGAGACGGAGAAATTGGACCAGTTATGTTAGGTAGAGATCATCATGATGTATCAGGAACTGACTCTCCATTTAGAGAAACTTCAAACATTAAAGATGGAAGTAATATTATGGCAGACATGGCAACTCAATGTTTTGCAGGAAACGCTGCTCGTGGAATGTCAATGATAGCTCTTCATAATGGTGGAGGAGTAGGAATTGGAAAATCAATAAATGGTGGATTTGGAATGGTTCTTGATGGAAGTCATAGAGTTGATGAAATTCTTATGCAAGCTATGCCTTGGGATGTAATGGGTGGAGTTGCAAGAAGGGCTTGGGCTAGAAATATTCATTCTATCGAAACTGCAATTGAATACAATAAAGATAATAGAGGAACAGATCATATTACACTTCCTTATATTGCAAATGAAGAACTAATTAAAAAATTAGTTGATGAAAAGATAAAATAGGTATAGAATAAACCAAAATTACAGGGGTAAGAGACAGAAATATTTCTGCCTCTTATTCCATTATAGGAGGAGGATATATGAAAGCTGATTTAGTTATATATAATATAGGGACTTTGGTTACATCAAAGGAACTTGAAAAAAAATCTATAGGAGATATGGAAAATATAGAAGTTTTACACAATGCTTATTTAGCAGTTCGTGATGGAAAAATTTTAGATCTTGGGGAAGGAAATGCTCCTGAAACTTTAATAGAAGAAAGTACAAAATTAATAGATGCTAAGAAAAAAGTTGTAACTCCAGGGTTAGTAGATTCCCACACTCATTTAGTTCATTATGGATCTAGAGAAAATGAATTACCTCTTAAGATAAAAGGTGTTCCTTATTTGGAAATATTAAGACAAGGGGGAGGAATCTTAAGTACAGTAAGACATACCAGAGAAGCTACAGATGAGCAGTTATATAAAAAATCATTTGATGTTTTAGATAGAATGCTTGCCTTTGGTGTTACTACTGTTGAAAGTAAAAGTGGTTATGGATTAAATTTAGAAACAGAATTAAGACAGTTAGAAACTAGTAAAAGATTAAATGAAAATCATCCTATTGATGTCATTTCAACTTTTTTAGGAGCTCACGCAGTTCCTGAAGAATATAAGGAAAATCCAAAGGGATATATAGATGAAGTTATAAAAATGTTACCTATTGTAAAGGAGAAAAATTTAGCAGAATTTTGTGATATTTTCTGTGAGGATAGTGTTTTTAATGTTGAAGAAAGTAGACATATATTAAATGAAGCAAAAAAATGTGGATTTAAACTGAAAATCCATGCTGATGAAATAGTTTCTCTTGGGGGAGCTGAGTTAGCAGGAGAATTAGGAGCAATTTCCGCAGAACATTTAATGGCAGTTAGTGATCAAGGAATTAAGGATTTACATGTTAATAATGTAATAGCTAATATACTTCCAGCTACTTCATTTAATTTAGGAAAAGCTTACGCACCAGTTAGAAAAATGATAGATACAGGAGTTACAGTTGCTCTTTCTACAGATTATAATCCTGGATCTTGTCCATGTGAAAATATTCAACTTGTTATGAATATTGCTTCAGCTCAAATAAAAATGACTCCATTAGAAATATTTAAAGGGATAACAATAAACGGAGCAAAGGCAATAGGAAAAGAAGAATTTATAGGAAGTTTGGAAGTTGGTAAAAATGCAGACTTTGTGATTTTTGATGTGAAAAACTTAAATTATATATTCTATAATATTGGAATTAATCACGTGAAAGATGTGTATAAGCTAGGAGAGCAGGTTGTGAAGGATGGAAAAATTTTCTATGCTTAATTAATTTCAAAAAAGATACGTACTTAAGAATTTCTTTTTCTTTTAGGAAAAGAAATTCTTTTATTTATATGGTATAATTAGCTTAGAAGGGAAAAAACAGATAGGGTAGGTGAAAAATTTGTCAAAATATGTAATAGAGATGAATAACATAACTAAAATATTTGGAACTTTTAAAGCTAATGATGATATAACTTTAAAAGTAGAAAAGGGAGAAATTCATGCTCTTTTGGGAGAAAATGGAGCAGGAAAATCAACTCTTATGAGTGTTTTATTTGGTCTATATCAGCCAGAATATGGTGAAATAAAGATCAATGGTGAAAAGGTAAATATTAACAATCCAAATGATGCAAATAGACTGGGTATTGGAATGGTTCATCAACATTTTAAATTAGTTCATAATTTTACAGTTGTAGAAAATATAGTTTTAGGAATGGAGACTGTAAAAAATGGAAAATTAGAAATGGGAGAGGCTAAGAAAAAAATTATAGCTTTAAGTGAAAAATATAAGCTTCAAATAAATCCAGATGATCTTATTTCAGATATAACAGTTGGAATGCAGCAAAGAGTAGAAATTTTAAAGATGCTTTATAGAGATAATGATATACTTATATTCGATGAACCTACAGCAGTGTTAATGCCCCAAGAAATAGAAGAACTTATGAAAATTATGAAGCAACTTACAAGTGAAGGGAAATCCTTAATATTTATTACCCACAAACTAAACGAAATAAAAGAAGTGGCAGACAGATGTACTGTTCTTAGAAAGGGTAAATATATTGGGACAATAGATGTTTCTTCTACTACTAAGGAAGAAATGTCAGAAATGATGGTTGGAAGAAAGGTTGATTTTAATATTGAAAAAAAAGAAGTAACATTAGGTGAAACAGTGTTAAAGGTAGAAGACTTATCAATGAAATCAAGCCTTTCTGAAAAATTAGTTGTAAAAAATGTGAATTTTTCTGTTAAAAAAGGAGAAATTGTTTGTGTAGCAGGTGTTGACGGAAATGGTCAATCGGAACTTGTTTTTGGTCTTACTGGTTTACTTCCAATTAAAAATGGGAAGATATATTTAAAAGATATTGATATAACTCATAAAAGTATTAGAGAAAGATATCTTCATGGGTTATCTTATATACCAGAGGATAGACATAAACATGGTCTTGTTTTAGATTATACTTTACAAGAAAATTTAGCCCTTCAAAGTTATTATAAACCAGAGTTTCAAAGTCATGGTTTTTTAAATTTTAAAGGAATGAAAGATTACGCTGTTAAACTTATTGATAAATTTGATATTAGATCTAGCAGTAGAGAAAAATCTATAGTTAGAGGAATGTCTGGTGGAAATCAACAAAAGGCAATTATAGCTAGAGAATTAAGTAGAGAATTAGAACTTGTTATAGCTGTTCAACCAACGAGAGGTTTAGATGTTGGAGCCATAGAATTTGTACATAAACAATTGATAGAACAAAGGGATAATGGAAAAGCAGTTCTTTTAATTTCCATGGAACTTGATGAAATTATGAATGTAAGTGATAGGATACTTGTAATGCATGATGGGGAAATTGTAGCAAATAAAAATCCAAAGGAAACAACAATAAATGAATTAGGACTTTATATGGCAGGTTCTAAAAGAGAGGAGGATGTTAAATGAAAAAGTTAGTTAATTTTGCTTCTTCACTTCTTGCTGTTATTGCTGGTTTGGTTTTTGGATTAATAATTTTATTTATCACAAATTCACAAGATGCAATTGCAGGATTTCAAACTATTTTAGCAGGAGGACTTTCAAATGGTATATCAGGTGTGGGGCAGGTACTTTATCTTGCAACACCTATAATAATGACAGGTCTTTCAGTTGGTTTTGCTTTTAAAACAGGATTGTTTAATATAGGAGCTTCTGGTCAATTTACTTTAGGAGCCTTTGTTGCAGTTTATATTGGAATAAAGGGAAGCTTTTTAGGACCAGTTCACTGGGTAGTTGCTTTAATTGCTGCAGGGATAGCAGGTGCTATTTGGGGATTTATTCCAGGAATTTTAAAGGCAAGATTTAATGTAAATGAAGTTATTTCTTCTATAATGATGAATTATATAGGAATGTATTTTGTTAATATGTTAGTTTTTAGAAATATATATGATTCTGGAAGAAATCAATCTTTACCAGTTGCAAGCACAGCTTTAATACCTAAAGCTGGTCTTAATACTTTGTTTAGAGCAAGAAATTTAAATATAGGAATATTTATAGCTTTGTTATTTGTAATTCTTATGTATATATTATTAGAAAAGACAACCTTTGGTTATGAATTAAAGGCTTGTGGTCAGAATAAAGACGCAGCTAAATATGCTGGAATTAATTCAAAAAGAAATATTGCCCTTTCAATGACAATTGCAGGTGCTCTTGCAGGAATTGGTGGAGCTTTATTATATCTAGCAGGTAGTGGGAAATATTTACAAGTTGTAGATATAATTGCCCCAGAAGGTTTTAGTGGGATATCAGTTGCCCTACTTGGTCTTTCTAATCCAATTGGAATATTATTCTCTGGAATATTTATAGCTCATATTATAGTTGGCGGAAATTATTTACAACTTTATAATTATGTTCCTGAAGTTATTGATATGATAATTTCTGTAATTATATATTGTGGTGCATTTTCACTTTTATTTAGAGCTGTGTTAAAGAGACTAATTACAAGAAGAGAGGAGAAGAAATAAATTATGAGTATATTATATTTTTTAGTTCAACAAACAATGTTTTTTTCCATTCCTCTTTTAATAGTGGCTTTAGGGGGAATGTATTCAGAAAGAAGTGGTATTGTTAATATCGCACTAGAGGGAATAATGATAATGGGAGCTTTTGTAAGTGTATTCTTTATATCTTCTTATAATGATGCTATGAATCCACAATTATTATTAATATTAGCTGTTCTTGTGGCAGGACTTTCTGGAGGAGTATTTGCTCTTTTCCATGCTTTTGCTTCAATAAATTTAAAGGCAGATCAAGTAATAAGTGGTACTGCTCTTAATATGTTTGCTCCAGCCTTTGCTATATTTATAGCAAGAACTTTTGGTGGAACTCAGTATATTCAATTTGTGGATAAGTTTCATATAGTTAAGGTTCCAGTACTTGGAAGTATTCCTATAGTGGGAAGATTATTTTTTCAAAATGCCTATATAACTACATATATTGGTTTTTTAATATTTATAGTAGCTGCATTTGTAATTAAATATACTAGATTTGGTCTTAGACTTAGATCCTGCGGGGAACATCCTCAAGCAGCAGATTCTGTTGGTATAAATGTTTATAAAATAAGATATGCAGGTGTTTTTATTTCAGGAATATTAGCTGGAATAGGAGGAATAGCCTTTGTAATACCAACATCTACTAATTTTGATGCCTCTGTTGCAGGATATGGATTCTTAGCTTTAGCTGTTTTAATATTTGGTCAATGGAGAAGTAATAAAATATTTATAGCTGCATTTTTCTTTGGGATAATGAAAACAGTTTCAAGTACATATTCAGGAATACCTATATTAAAAGATTTACCTATTCCAAATGAAATATATAAAATGGCACCTTATATTGCTACTTTAGTTGTTTTAGTTTTCTTTTCTAAGAAATCTCAAGCACCAAGAGCAGAAGGTATACCATATGATAAAGGAAGCCGTTAATTACATTAAAAATATAAAGGGGGAATGTATGAAAAAAATCTTATGTTTTATGTCAATGATTTTAGCTGTTGTATTTGTAGGTTGTGGTGGAAAAGAAGAAGGTGGAGCTTCTAAAACAAAAGTTTATGAATATGCTCTAGTAACAGATGTTGGAACAATAGATGATAAATCATTTAATCAAGGAGCTTGGGAAGGTGTTCAAGCTTATACTAAAGAAAAACATTTACCAGCAAAATATTATAAGCCAATAGAAAAATCTGATGAAGCTTATATGACAAGTATGAGACTTGCTATAAAGGGTGGTGCAAAGGTTGTTGTTTGTCCAGGGTTCTTATTTGAAAATCCAGTTTGGAATTTACAACAAGAATATCCAGATGTTAAATTTATTATATTAGATGGTGCTCCTCATTCAGGAAACTATAAATATGATATTAAAGATAATACAGTTGCAGTTTTCTATGCTGACCAGCAAGCTGGTTTCTTAGCAGGATATGCAGCAGTTAAAGATGGATATAGAAATTTAGGATTTATGGGTGGAATTGCAGTTCCTCCAGTTGTAAACTTTGGTTATGGATATGTTCAAGGTGCAGATTACGCAGCTAAAGAATTAGGAATTGATGATGTTAAGATTAAATATACTTATTTAGGAAGTTTTGGACCTTCTCCTGAAAATATGGCAAAGGCAGCTTCTTGGTATAATGGAGATACTGATGTAATATTTGCTTGTGCAGGTGGAGCAGGAAACTCTGTAATGAAAGCTGCTGAAACAGCAGGAAAAGCAATGATCGGTGTTGACGTTGACCAATCAAGTGAATCTGAATCTGTAATAACTTCTTCAATGAAAAATTTAGGAAAATCTGTTCATGATATTCTTAATTTATATGAAAAAGGAGAATTCCCAGGTGGTCAAATGTTACGTTTAGGTGCTGAAAGTGGTAACGTAGGTCTTCCAATGGAAACTTCTAGATTTAAGAAATTTACTAAAGATGATTATGATATGATATATGATAAAATAGCTAATAATGAAATTGAAATTCAAACAAATTTAATTCCTGAAGTAACAGGTTTAAAAGTAGACAAAGTACAAGTTGAATTAGTTAAATAAAAAGATATTTATATATAAATAGAAATCTCCTTGGAATAATCCAAGGAGATTTTTTAGTACAACTTAGGGGTAATACTAAAGTTATTTAAATAGATTAATTGCAGTGATAATGATTGGCATTTGGAAAATATCAATTAGAAATGCCCCAGTAAGAGGAATTATTAAATAAGGATTTACAGTATATCCATATCTTCCACTAACTTCTCCCATGTTAATCATTGCATTTGTAGTAGCTCCAAGTCCAGATCCACACATTCCTGATACCATAACTGCAGCGTCATAATCACTACCCATAGCTCTAAACACAATAAATCTTGTATAAAGGAACATAAATGTAACTTGGCAAAGTAGAATTATAATCATAGGAACTGCTAAAGCTGCTAATTCCCAAAGTTTTAAAGAGATTAAAGCCATTGAAAGGAATATGTTTAGAGAAGTTTCTCCGATTATATTTATTAAATTTCTATCCATATCAAACCACTGATGTTTAATATTTAAGTTATTGAATATTATTGCACAAAACATTGCTCCAACATAAGAAGGTAAAGCTAAGTTAAAACTATGTTTTAAAAGATTACTAAGAGAAATCCCAACAGTCATAATAATAGCAAGCATTGATATATGTCTTAACATAGAATTAAGATTTATTTCTTTTTTATCAATATCTATTTTAAGTCCAACTTCATTTTCATTTACAACATCTTTAGGTTTTAATTTATATTTTTTTATTAAACTAATTGCTAAAGGTGCTCCAAGTAATCCACCAGCTACAAGTCCAAAAGTAGCGGAAGAAAGGGCCATTGTAAGAGATCCGGTAACTCCTAAACCTTCAACTGTTTGTCCAAAAGCTCCAGCTGCTCCGTGCCCTCCAGACATTGAAACAGATCCTGCAAGAACTCCAAGAAGAGGATTAATTCCAGTAAACTTAGCAACAGATACACCAATAACTGTTTGCATAAGAGTCATGAATCCACTTAAAAGCCAAAAGAAGATTAGAAGTTTTCCACCTTTTTTAAGACCATCAATTGAAGATCCTAAACCAATAGTGGTGAAGAAAACTACCATAAATGGTGTTTGGAAAGCATTGTTATATTGGATGCTTCCAATATGTGTAGTTCTTATAAGTAAATGAAATATTGCAAATAAAAGTCCACCTAAAACAGCAGCGGGCACTCCAAATCTGTGTAAAAAGTTAAGTTTCTTCTTTAAAACTTTTCCAACGTAAAGTGATATAAGCCCAATGGCAACAGTTCCAACCATGTCGAAATTAAAAAGTATTCCCAGGTCATTAAAGCTAAAATTCATATTTTTCCTCCTCTAAACTTAAATTATTTATTTTTTGGAATTTAACATCATATTGTATATTAAAACCCCAACTAATTTAGCAGTTCTCATGTCTATATCATAATTCGGATTAACTTCAGCAAAGTCAACACATACAACTTTTTTAGTTTCTAGAATTTCTTGAAAAATTCTTTGTCCCTTTCTAGGGTCAAGTCCTAAAATAGTTGGAGCAGAAACTCCAGGTGCATAAACTGCGTCAAACACATCCATACAGAAAGTGATATAGATTATATCCACACTATCACAATATTCTTTTAATTTTTTAATTATAATTTCTTCTTTTTCTTCTTCATCTAAAATTAAAGAATTATATTTTTTAGCTGTTTCAATTAAACGTTTTGTATTTCCTTGTTTTTTGAATCCAATAATTGAATATTTAGCATTTTTGTCAGAATCTAATATTTGTTTAAATGAAGTTCCAGAGCTAACTCCATCTTCGTAAGGCCTCATATCTAAATGAGTATCAAAATTAATTATTCCAAGTTTTTTATCAGGATAAGCTTTTCTTATTCCCATGTAAGAACCATAAGCTATATCGTGTCCTCCACCTAGTCCAATTGGAAAATTCTTTTTATTTATAACATCAGCTATTTTGTTAGAATATTCCTCTTGTGCCTCTTCTAATTTTCTATTAGAAAGATTATAATAATCATAAATTTCTAAATCATCAATTTTTGGAAAAGATTGCATAGCTTTTCTAATGGAATCAGATCCACCTTCAGCACCAGGTCTTCCTAAATTTCTTTTAACTCCGTCATCTGTATCATATCCTACAAAACAATAACCAGAGTTTTCTTTCATATCTTTAGCATCTTTTATTATTTGCCAAAGTCTTAAATCCATTTCTTCGTTACTATCGAATCTTCCATTCCATAATGTATTCATAATGTCCTCCCCCATTTATTTTAAATTTCTACATATCCATAAAATAATTTTGCTTTTTCAGATTTAAAATTAATTTCTTCTTCATCAAAAATAGCAATTTCTCCAGTTTTTAAAATAGAATCATTAATTAAAATTTCACCAGATATGGCGTAAATAAAAGAGATTCTATTTTTAAAGCTTAGATTATGTATTTCATTATTAGCAATTTCTTTAAAATAAAAATCTCCAATGCCCTTATTGTTTATAATTAAATTAAAATCAGTGACCTTTCCCTTAGAATTAGTTGTCCAGTCTCCAGAAAAATGATCAATATCATAAGGATTTAATATAATATGATGATGATCCAGATGATTTAATTCCATTTTCCCTTTAAGTACTGAGATAACCCTATTCATGTTATCAAATTTTGTAAATATACTTTCCTCTAGCTCAGTAGTAGCAGTACTTATTCTGAATTTAAAGTCTCTTTTTTTAAAGTCGCAATTTTCAGGATAAATATATAGTTGTTTAGTTATACCACCGCTCCATTTGCTAATTATTCCTTGGTTTTCAGATAATATTTTAAGCATATAACCACCCTTTCTATAAAATTTATATTGTATATAGATTTTTCAGCTTTCTAAGTAACACCGTGTTACTAAGATAATTTATGATAGCATTTTATTTTTAAAAAAACAAGAGAAATTTGTAGAAAAAGAGGATTTATCATATAAAAAATAAATGGTATGTATTAATAGGAAACATGTTTTGCTTATTTTCTGATTTATGCTATAATTATAACAAACAAAGTTTATAATAAGAAAAACATTCGAGGGGTAATGTATGGATTTTGAAAGAGTTAAAAATGAAGAACAAAGAAGAATAAGGGTGCAGCAGATAAAGGATGCTGCTATAAAAATATTCGATAAACGAAAATATTTGGATATTACCCTTGCAGAAATAGCTAAAGAAACTAAATTCACAAGAGGAAATTTATATAAATATGTTTCTTCTAAGGAAGAGATTTATTTGCTGGTTTTAGTTGATGAATTTAGAAAACTTTTAGAAAATTTAAAAGCAAATATTGATCGTAAATTTTCAAAAGAAGTTGATAAATTTTCAGATATAATGGCAGAAACAATTAATGCTCATGTGAGGTTTTTAAAGTTGTATTCTATTTTATATACAGTACTTGAAAAGAATGCATCTGAAGAAAAGCTCATAGAATTTAAGGAAAATTTTAGTAGTTGTATGGATGAATTATTTTCCATTATTAAATTAGCTTTTCCAGAGTTAACTATAAAACAAATAAGGAAATTTATGGAAGTTTTAGGATGCTTTATAATTGGATTTTATCCTCTAGCTAATCCAGATCCTATCCAAAAGGAGGCTTTTATAAAGTCATCCACTGGATATTATCCTTCAAAATTTGTACAAACTTTAAAAGAACAGATAATTTTTAATCTGAAAAATGTAACATATTCAGATGGAAAAATATTCTCTATTCCTTATAGATTAGTTTAGATATCAAACACTTTCTTTAATTTTGAAATTAAAGAGGGTGTTTTTTTATTCAAGGTATATATATAAAAAAAATAAAAAAAAGAGTTGCTATTTAAAAATTATATGATATAATACTTAAAAAATTTATCAGAAAATCCAATTCATGGGGTATACTTAAACCATGTGGGTGTAAAAATTTTAATATTGAGGAGGCTACAAAATGAAAATTGACTTAAATTGTGATTTAGGAGAAAGTTTTGGAGTGTACAAAATTGGTATGGATGAAGAAGTTTTAAAATATATTTCTTCTGCCAATGTTGCTTGCGGATGGCATGCTGGGGATTCAGTTGTTATGGGGAAAACAGTTGAGTTAGCAAAAAAGAATAATGTTGCAGTTGGAGCTCATCCAGGATTTCCTGATTTAGTAGGTTTTGGTAGGAGAACTTTAAATGTCTCACCAAAGGAATTAAAATCTTATGTTAAATATCAAGTAGGGGCGTTACTTGCATTTAGTAAAAGTGAAGGATTAAAAATGCAACATGTTAAACCTCATGGAGCTATGTATAATATGGCTGCAAAGGATTATGATCTTGCTTTAGCTATAGCGGAAGCTATAAAAGAAGTTGATGATAGTTTAATCTTAATGGGGCTAGCAAATAGTGAAATGATAAGAGCAGGAAAAGATGTGGGGATTAAAGTTGCAAATGAAGTATTTGCAGATAGAGCCTATAATGATGATGGAACTCTTGTTTCAAGAGCATTAGAAGGTGCAGTAATTCATGATAAAGATTTAGCTATATCAAGAGTTATTAGAATGGTAAAAGAAGGAAAAGTTGAAAGTATTAATGGAAAAGATATTGATTTAGTACCACAATCTATATGTATCCATGGGGATAATCCAGAAGCTTTGGAATTTGCTAAAAATATAAGAGAAGCACTTGTGAAAGAAGGAATTGAAATATCATCTTTATAAAATAATGGGGGGATACAAATGACGAAAACTAACACAGCTAAAATAGATGCAACGAAGGATAAAAAAAATAAAGGAGCAATAATAGGAGCAGCATTTATTATGGCTACTTCAGCGGTAGGACCAGGATTTTTAACTCAAACAGCGGTATTTACAGAGAGATTTAATTCTAATTTTGCCTTTGCAATATTAATGGTTACAATAGCTACTATAATTGTTCAGTTAAATATATGGAGAGTTATTTGTGTTTCAGGAATGAGAGGGCAAGATATTGCAAATAAAGTATTTCCAGGACTTGGATATTTTGTAGCCTTTTTAGTTGCTCTTGGAGGACTTGCTTTCAATATAGGAAATATAGGTGGAGCAGCTCTAGGATTAAATGTATTATTTGGAATGAATACGACAGTTGGAGTGTTATTAGCAGGAGCTTTAGGAGCTTTTGTATTCTTACAAAAAGATATGGGAAATATAATGGATAGACTTACAAAAGTTTTAGGAGCTATGATGATAGTTGTTATGACTTATGTTGCAATATCTTCTAATCCACCAGTTGGAAGAGCATTACATGATGCTATCTTACCAGAAAGTTACGGAGCATTAAGCTTTTCTGTAATAACTTTACTTGGAGGAACAATTGGAGGATATATTACTTTTGCAGGAGCTCATAGACTTGTTGATGCTAATACAAAAGGTATTGAGAATTTAGATAAAATTAATCAAAGTTCTATCTTAGGAGTATCAGTTGCAGCAATAATCAGAGTTATGCTGTTCTTAGCAGTTCTTGGTGTTGTTTCAACAGGATTTAAATTAGATCCATCTAATCCACCTGCATCAGCATTTAGAGCAGGAGCAGGAATAGTTGGATATAAAATATTTGGACTAGTAATTTTCTCAGCAGCATTAACATCTATTGTTGGAGCAGCTTATACATCTGTTTCTTTCTTAAAAACTTTATCAAAAACAGTTATGGAAAATGAAAATAAATTTATAATTGGATTTATTGCTTTTTCTACAGTTGTAATGGCATTTATTGGGAAACCAGTTGTATTATTAATTCTTGCAGGATCTTTAAATGGATTGATCTTACCTTTAACTTTAGGAATTGTACTTTTAGGATCTAGAAAAGAAGAAATAGTAGGAAAATATAAGCATTCAAAACTATTAACTGTTCTTGGATGGATAGTAGTTGTAGCTAGTGGATATGCAGGAATGTTATCTTTACAAAATATAATGAAAATATTTAACTAGGGGGAGTTTATGAAATTTTTAAAGGCTGGGGATTCATCTTTGGTTATAGAATTAGGAAATGAAATATTTCCTATAATCAATTTTAAATTAAAGAAAATAACAGAATTTTTAGATAATGCAAATATAAAAGGGATTAAAGATTTATTACCAACTTATAGATCTATAATAGTTTATTATAATCCTTTAATTGTTTCTTTTGAAGAGATAAAAGAAATAGTTGAAATAAATTGTAATTTTGAACATGAAAATACAGAAAATATTGAAAAAGAAATAGTTGAGATACCAGTTGTTTATGGTGGAGAATATGGACCAGATTTGGAAAATATAGCTGCTCATAACAATTTAACTACAGAAGAAGTTATAAAAATTCATACTTCAGGAGAATATTTAGTATACATGCTAGGATTTACTCCAGGTTTCCCTTATTTAGGAGGAATGGATAAGAAAATAGCAACTCCTAGACTAAAAGAACCTAGAACAAAAATTCCAGCAGGGTCAGTTGGAATAGCAGGGGAACAAACAGGAGTTTATCCAATTGAAAGTCCTGGTGGATGGCAATTATTAGGTAGATCACCACTAGATTTCTTTAATCCAAATAGTGAAAAACCTTTTCTTTTAAAGGCAGGTCAATATATTAAATTTGTGGCTATTACAGAGGAAGAATACTTAAAATTAAAAGGAAAGGAGGCTTAGATGGAAACTTTTAAAATTACAGATAGTGGACTTTTAAGTTCCATTCAAGATTTAGGAAGATATGGATATCAAAGATATGGAGTTTCTTGTTCAGGAGTTATGGATGAATATTCAGCTAAAATAGGAAATTTTTTAGTTGGAAATGATGAAAACGCTGCTGTTATAGAGACTACTTTAAAAGGAATATCAGGAGAATTTTTAAAAGATACTTTGATTTCAGTGACAGGTGGAGACTGTGATGTTTTCCTAAATGATGAGAAGATAAAATTATGGAATTCCTATGAAGTTAAAGCTGGAGATAAATTAAAGATGGGATTTTGTAAATCAGGTCTTAGAAACTATATTGCTTTTTCAGGGGGGATAGATGTACCAGTTGTAATGAATAGTAGATCTACAAACTTAAAAGCAAAAATAGGTGGATTTTCAGGAAGAAAATTAATGGTTAACGATACTCTTTCTATATTTGAACTTCTTGGAAAAAAAGAAACTAAAGGGCTTAAGGAAGAATTTGTTCCTAAAGCTTTAGGTGAAATAGAAGTAAGAGTAATTCTTGGACAACAACAGGATTATTTTACAAAAGCTGGAATAGAAACTTTCTTTAGAGAAACTTATTCTACTACTAAAGATGGTGACAGAATGGGAATTAGACTTTCAGGACCAGAAGTTGAGCATGTTGATGGAGCAGATATAATTTCAGATGGAATAACTTTTGGAGCTATACAAATTCCAGGAAACGGACAACCTATAATCATGATGGCAGATAGACAAACAACTGGTGGATATACAAAAATTGGAAATGTAATAACAGTTGATTTATCTAAATTAGCCCAAGCTAAGCCAGGAACAAAGGTTAAATTTAAAGAAGTTGATGAAAAAGAGGCTATAAGATTAATGAGGGAAGAAAAAGAACTTATTTTTTCTGAAGACTCTTATGAAATAAGAAGCAAAAAAGAATCTTTTTCAATAATTTTAAATGGTAAAACTTGTGAAGTGGAAATAGAAAGAATTAAATAGAGGTGGAGTATGAAGGTAGCATTGATTCAAATGAAAGTTTTAGAAAAAAAAGATGATAATATGAAAAAAGCAGCTTTAAAAATAAAAGAAGCAGCGAGTAAAAATGTTGATTTGGTCATGCTACCTGAAATGTTTAATTGCCCCTATGAAACTAAAAATTTCCCCATTTATGCAGAGGAAGAAAATGGAAAAAGTGATAGATTTTTAGCTAGTTTAGCAAAAAAATATAAGGTTTATTTAATAGCTGGATCAATGCCAGAAAGAGAAAATGGAAAAATATATAATACATCATATATTTATTCTCCAGAAGGATTGAAAATAGGAAAGCATAGAAAGATTCATCTCTTTGATATTGATGTTCAAGGGGGACAAAAATTTAAAGAAAGTGATACCTTAACAAAGGGAGAAACTCCTACTATTTTTCAAACTAAGTTTGGGAAAATGGGTGTAATGATTTGTTTTGATATCAGATTTCAAGAGTTAACTTCTTTGATGGCAAAGGAAGGAGCCAAGGTTATTTTTGTTCCAGCAGCTTTTAATATGACAACAGGTCCTGCTCACTGGGAAACTTTGTTTAAGGGAAGAGCTTTAGATAATCAAATATTCATGGTTGGAACAGCTCCAGCAAGGGATGAAAAGAGTTCATATTGTTCTTATGGACATTCTATAGTAACTTCTCCTTGGGGAAATATAGAAAAGATGTTAGATGAAAAAGAGGGGATATTATACTATCATATAGATTTAGAGTATATTGATAAGATTAAAAAAGAAATTCCAATAGGATAGTAAATGTAAAGGGATGAATCTAAGTTAAGATTCATTCCTTTTTTCTTTGCTTTAAAAAAAGAAATGTGCTATACTCAGTATGTGACAAGACAGGTGTATAGTCAGTTAAAACATAAAGTGGAGGGAAGAAATTAAATGGAAAGTAAACTTGAAAAAATCAGAAGGTTAAGGGAAGAAAAAAATGTTGTAATATTAGCTCATTATTATGTGGATGAAGAGATTCAAAAGATTGCAGATTATATAGGAGATTCTTTTTACCTGAGCAAGGTTGCTAAAAATTTAAAGGAAAAGACAATAGTATTTTGTGGTGTTGATTTTATGGGAGAAAGTGCAAAAATACTTAGTCCAGATAAAAAAATATTAATACCAGAAAAAAATGCTAGTTGCCCAATGGCACATATGGTAGATTTGCAAGAGATAGAAAGAATGAGAAAAGAATATGATGATTTAGCAGTTGTTTCTTATATAAATTCAACAGCTGAAACTAAGGCTTTAGTGGATGTTTGTGTAACTTCTTCAAATGCAGAAGGGATAGTTAAATCTCTACCTAATAAAAATATATATTTCATACCAGATAAGAATTTAGGAACTCATTTATCTAAAAAAATACCAGATAAGAATTTTATATTTAATAAAGGATTTTGTATAGTTCATGCAAGCCTAGAAAAAGAACAGGTTTTACAAGCAAAAGAAAAATATCCTAATGCTAAATTTTTAGCTCATCCTGAATGTGAAGATGAAATTTTAAAATTGGCAGATTATATAGGAAGTACTTCTGGAATTATAGATTTTGCTGTAAACTCTCCCTTTGAAGAATTTATTATAGGGACAGAATCAGGAATATTATATAAATTAAAAGAAAAGGCTCCTAATAAAAAGTTTTATTTAGCAAAGGAAGATTTTAATTGTAGAAATATGAAAAAAATTACAATAGATAAATTATTAAATACTTTGGAAAATGATACTACAGAAGTAAAATTAGAAAAAGAGATTATAGAAAAAGCATCTTCTTCTTTGGAAAAAATGTTAGAATTAGGAGATAAAAATAAATTTAAAGAGGAATATGATTTAATAATTGTTGGAACAGGAGCAGGAGGTTGTTTTTCTCTTTTAAATGCAGATAAAGATAAGAAAGTACTTATGATTACTAAGACAAAATTAGAGGAAAGTGACTCTTATTTAGCCCAAGGAGGGATTTGTGTTCTTAGGGATGAAAAGGATTTTGATAGCTTTTTTGAAGATACAATGAAGGCAGGGCATTATAAAAATAATAAGGATTCTGTAAGGGAAATGATAAAAAAATCTCCTAAAATTATAGAAGATTTAGTTTCTTATGGAGTTAGTTTTGAAAAAGATAATGATGAATTTAAATATACTAGAGAGGGAGCTCATTCCAAATCTAGAATACTTTATCATAAAGATATTACAGGAAAAGAAATTACTAGAAAATTACTAGGTAATGTGAAAAATAGAAAAAATACAACTATATTAGAAAATACAACTTTAGTTGATTTAATATCAAAAGACAATATATGTTATGGAATTGTTATGAAGGATAGTAATGGTGAAATTCAAAGGGTATATTCTAAAAATGTTATTTTGGCTTGCGGCGGAATAGGAGGGAATTTTAAAAATTCAACTAACTATCCTCATTTAACAGGAGACGGGATTGAAATTGCTAAAAAACATAATATAAGATTAAAGAACCTAGATTATATTCAAGTTCATCCTACAACTTTATATTCAGAAGAAAAGGGAAGAAGATTTTTAATTTCAGAATCTGTTAGAGGGGAAGGAGCTCTACTTTATAATGCTAATGGTGAAAGATTTGTAGAGGAACTTAAACCAAGAGATTATGTTACTAAAAAGATACTTGCTCAAATGGAAAAAGATGGATCAAAACATGTGTGGTTAGATATGAGACCTATTAAAAAAAGAGGGATAAGCTTAGAAGAAAGATTTCCAAATATATTAAAAAAATGTAGAGAAGAAGGATATGATCCAAACAAGGAAATGATTCCAGTAGTTCCAGCTCAACATTATTTTATGGGAGGAATCGAAGTTAATTTAAATAGTAAAACTTCTATGGAAAATTTATATGCAGTTGGTGAAACTAGTTGTAATGGAGTTCATGGTGCTAATAGATTAGCTAGTAATTCTTTGCTTGAAACTTTAGTTTTTTCAAAAAATGCAGTGGAAGATATAGAAAATAAAACAATATTAAGGGAAGGGGAATAGAATGGATACAGTTACAGAAAATTTAAATGTGGATGATCTTATTTTACTTGCATTAAAAGAGGATATATCTTCTGAGGATATCACTACAAATTCAATAATTAGAGAAAATCTTTTAGGAAGAGGGGAACTTATTGCAAAGGAAGATGGTATTCTTGCAGGGATTGAAATTTTTAAAAGAGTTTTTAAATTACTTGATAAAAATATAGAGTTTCAAATGAATTTCAAAGATGGAGATAAGCTTAAAAAAGGTGAGATAATAGGAGAGATTAAAGGAGATTTAAGAATAATTTTATCAGGAGAAAGAGTTGCTTTAAATTATTTACAACATATGAGTGGTATTGCAACTTACACAAATGATATGGTACAATTATTAAAAGGGACAAGTATAAAATTGCTAGATACTAGAAAGACAACTCCAAATATGAGAATTTTTGAAAAATATGCTGTTAGAGTAGGTGGAGGAAATAATCATCGTTATAATTTATCAGATGGTGTGTTGATAAAGGATAATCATATTGCAGTTGCTGGAAGTATACAAAAAGCAGTTGAGATGGCAAGAAACTATGTTTCCTTTGTGAAAAAAATAGAAGTTGAAGTGGAAAATTTACAAATGGTAAAAGAAGCTATTTCTGCTGGTGTTGATATTATGATGTTAGATAATATGAATGAAGATATGATGGAAGAAGCAGTAAGACTTATAAATGGAAGAGCAAAAACTGAATGTTCAGGAAATATAACAAGAGAAAATATATTGAAAATAGCTAAATGTGGGGTTGATTTTGTTTCCAGTGGAGCATTAACTCATTCAGCTAAAATACTGGATATTTCTTTAAAAAATCTTCAAAGAATATAGTAAAAAAAGGTTGGGAGATATTATGGGTGGAAATGAAAGACGTGATAAAATAATAGAGTTAATTAAAGGAACTGAAAAGCCTTTATCAGGGGGACATTTATCAAAAGTACTAGGAGTTAGTAGACAAGTAATTGTCCAAGATATTGCTCTTTTAAGGGCACTAGATTATAATATTATTTCAACTTCAAGAGGTTATTTGATTCATAATTTAATTTTAGATATACCTGGTAGAGTTATAAATGTATTCCATACAGATGCTCAAATTGAAGATGAACTTAATACAGTTGTAGATATGGGTGGAATAGTGGAAGATGTTTTTATTGATCATAAAGTTTATGGACATTTTAGAGCAGAGTTAAATATAAGCAATAGAATGGAAGTTCAAAAATTTTTAAAAGAATTAAATTCAGGAAAAGCAGTACCTCTTAAAAACTTAACTTTTGGAAGACATTCTCATACAATAAGAGCTAAGGATGAGGGAACTTTGGATTTAATTTGTGAAGAATTAGATAGAAAAGGATATTTGATAACTGAAGAAAAAATAAAATTTTAGAAAGATATAAAGATATAAAAATCATACAGAAAGATAAATCTAATGAATGCTAAGGCAAACTAAGATTTATCTTTTTTATTTTAAAAATTGCAAAAATATAGATTTTAATGTAAAATAGAAGTAGGAAATCGTATTTATAACGTATATAGTTAAGGAGGGGGTGCAATGTTAAAAGAAGTTTGTGTAGGCTCTTTCTTACAGGGGAAAATGGCAGAAAGTAGAGGAGCAGACAGAATAGAACTTTGTGATCATCTAGATGAAGGGGGAACAACAGCATCTTATGGTACTATAAAAAAATGTGTAGAATCATTAAAGATTCCAGTTTTTTCATTAATTAGACCTAGGAGGGGTGATTTCATTTATTCTTGTTACGAAATAGATATCATGAAAGAAGATATCAAACTTTGTAAGGGATTAGGAGTAGATGGAATAGTAATAGGAATATTAAAAAATGAAAATGAAATAGATTATGACACATTGAAGGAATTCATAGAATTAGCAAGTCCTTTAGAGGTAACTTTTCATAAAGCTATTGATGAAATTGAAGATCCAGTGAAGGAAATACCAAAATTAAAGGCAGCTGGGGTTTCAAGAATATTATCTTCTGGAAAGGGAGAAACGGCTTTAGAAGGGAAAGAAATTCTAAATAAAATGATACAGGCAGCAGGAAAAGATATGCCTATTATAGTATGCGGGAAAATAACAAAGGATAATTTTGAAGAGGTTAGCAAGGAAATAAAATCTTCAGAATATCATGGAAGAAAAATATTATAAAAAATAAGACCTATTATAAATAGGTCTTACTTTTTTTATAGATGAGTAGTTTCTGTTTCTTCATTAACTAAAATATTGTTAACTTCTTCATGAGAAGCTTCTTCTTTTTTATTTTTACCTTTAAATTTTTCCATTAATTTTTGGAAACCTTTAACAACTACCCAGTTTTTCTTTCCTTCAAAGAAATTCCAATGAGGAATCATTTTATCTTCGGAGTATTTAACTTCACCAGTTTCTTTATCTATAACTAGTTTTTCATTTTTATTAATTTTCTTTTCTATTGTTTCTTTTGTTTCTTTTGATTTTTCTTTATTAAATTTTTTGTGAACAGGAACACTATCATATATTTTTTGATAATTTCCATCTTTATCTTTTTTATATGTAGTTTTTCTAATTTCTTCATCTTGACTATCTTTTCTTATAACTTCTTTTAATTCTTTAGTTTCTGCAAATTTATCTTTTTCTAAATCAAAAATTCTTCCAGTTTCATCATCAATGTAATTTTTAGAATTTTTAGATTCATCATAATTTTTAACTTTTTCTAAGAAATCTTTTTTATTTGATCCTTTGTATAAAGCCTCGTAATCTTTTCTAGTTTGTTCACTTAATAAAGAATTATCTTTATTTGATTCAAGTATTTTCTTTAATTGTGTAGAATCTTTTTTATTTAAAGCATCTTTAATTAATGTATCAACGGTATCTTTCATAATTTTTCTTTCTAAAGTATCTCTAGTTGTTACATAACCTTTTCCATTTTTATTTAAAACTAATAAATCACCGTTGTCTAATTTCATAATCTTACCATTTAATTCTGGATTAGTTTTTAATGCTTTAAATTCTTTAGAAGTTAATTTTTTATCAAAATTTTCTCCTTCAATAGAATAACTTTTTTGTTTTTGAACGATAGTAATTTCATTATTATCATTTAGTTTGAAGTATCTATCTTTTGATATTTTAATTCCTTTTCCATTGATTTCTTTAATATAAGGTGCTTTTTCTAAATCTTTTTTAGTTACTTCCTTTTTAGTTTTAGGATCAACTAAATATTGTTTATCTTTGAATGAAGTCTTAACTTTAACTATCTTTAAATCAGAATTACTATCTTTTACAAGATATTTATGACTTCCTATGTCTACAGCTTCTCTTCCTAAATCTTTATTAAATGATTTTTTAGATTCAAAATCTTTTGTAGTAAATTGCTTATTAGATTTTTTATCAGTATAAATAGGAGGCATATCAACTATCTCTTTTTTTATGATAGGTTTTTTATTTTCAGTTAGGATGACAGCATGTTTATAGTCAGTTTTAAAACCATCTTTTGGGATTATAGCTCCAACATCTTTCTTAGCTTCTTCACTTACTTTTAATTGTTTTTCTTTAAAAGCTAATTTTCTTCCGTCATTAAGTTCAACTGTTGTTTCTTTCCATCTTCTATTTTCTTGATCTTTTATAATTTTTGCATTTTTTTCTAAAGTTCCTAGAGTGATTTCTTTTCCAGTTTTATCTGTAAGAACTTTTCCGGTTTTAGGATCTAAAATTCTTTCAGTTCCAGGTTTTTTTATAAAAGTATTTTTCTTTGTTGCAATTTCTGGTTTTCCTATTTCAGCAACTTCTCTTTTTATAGTAGTTGTTTTAGTGCCTACTCTAGTAGAAATTTCTTTAGTGCTAACTGTTTTACTAGTAGGTATATCTTTAACAGTTTTTCTTGATTCTGTTTTAATTATTTTATAAGGTGAAACTTCTGTTGTTGTTGAAGATTTTTTTAGGTTAACGTTTCTTGGAGAATCGATACCACTATCAGAACCATCATTTCTTTTTCTTAATGTTTTACTATCTTTACTTTTTCTAAAATCATTTGGTGAAATTGTATAATCAAGATCAAATTTAAAATGTTTTTTATCTTGAGTTGTTACTATAGAATTATCGGTATCTCTGTTAATTCCAGATCCTGTATCTTCTAGTTTTTTCCCTCCAACTGTTACATTTCCTGCTCCTATTGTTGCTTTTACAGTTTGAGCTTTATGGAATCCTTCTACTCTTCCACCTTTAACGTCTACTCCTCCAATTCCTTTTTCAAATCCTTTTGCTGATTTTCCAAATGATAAAGTAGCTCCAACTCCAGCGTACCCGCCATCTCTTTCATGCTTATCTTTTAAATCTTCATATGACAAACTTCCTGTAGAAAAATCTAAGTTTCCATCATCTGCTGCAATTACTCCACCTTTTAAATTAGTATTTCCTTTAACGTCAACTTTTACATTTCCACCTGTAATTCCTGCTTGTTTTTTAACCCAAGCCTTATCTTCATGAATATTACCATAAGTAGCACCAACTTGTGCACTACCACTAACTTTTCCTGTTATATCAACACTTACACCAGTAATAACATCAACATTTGTAGAATGTAATCTTTGTTCTAATGTATCTTGAACACTTTCAATATTTAAATTTCCACCAATATTTGCAGCTACATTTTCTCCTTCAATGTTTCCACCTTTTAAATTAGCATTATTTGTTATATCTAAGTTTACATTTTTACCTTTAAGAGTTGCATTGTTATATGTTTTTGAATTTACATAAGCATTATTTGTAGCTGATGAGAATCCTATTTCAGCACCGACATCAGCACCTTTTGAAGCATTAACAGATGCTAAACCTCTAACTGTAACATCCCATTGATATCCAGATTCTTTTTCATTATATTCACTCTCTGAAGCTTCTAAATTAAATTCATTTGCTTTAATTCCTAAATTTTCAGTAGCTTCCATTTGCATACCTTTTAAGTCAACTTTTCCTTTTTCTGCTGACATTATGATATTTTTTGCATTAATTTCAGAGTCTAAAGCTTTCTTTGATTCAGTTGTTTTTTCTGAATGACTTGAAGATACACCGACAGAAACACTTCCACTAAGAATACTTCCTCCTACTACTTTAGAGATTGCACCTCCCATTTCAGCAGTTTTAGCAGCAATTTCAGCAGCTTTATCTCCTGCAGTTGCAGATTCATTTTTATCATTAAAACTAGAATATTCGGAGTTTTTAGTATAATCTACTTGTTTTTTTACTGTTTCTGCAAGACTTAAAATTTCAGCAGTGTAACTAACTCCTGCTCCAACAGAAATTGTGTCTTGCTCAGCAGAAGTTTTAATTTCATCTTGAACATAAGTTGAATTGATATCTCCTTCTTTAGCCATAAATTTAAGAGTATTAGTAGCATCCATATTTACAGATTCTAAGTTAACATCTTTTTTAGCTAAAACTGTCATACTTCCAACATCTA
>JAUTCN010000018.1 GCA_030673965.1 Fusobacterium sp. JB019
CAGCAAGAGTAGTACAAAAAGTTGGTCAAGAAGAGAACCCAGCAAACTTTTTATTAATGCATGCAATGGGACCAAATGTTGCAGGAGTAATAGGTTCAGCAGTTGCAGCAGGAGTATTATTAAATATATTTGGATAAAATAAAAATAGAAATAAATTAAAAAAGGAGATTATTTTATCTCCTTTTTTAATTTAGAATAGATTGAGTTTAAATTAAATTTATGATATAATACAATGTAAATAAGATATTATGGGGAAGCAAAGGTTTCGACAGGGCTAAAAGGTTATAGGTAGCAGGCCAGGTTGACCGCTGTAAGAGGTTAACTCATCTTTTAGATGATAACAATAATTACGCAATAGCTGCCTAGTTGCAGCTCACCTTCGATCTCTCTTTTCTGTAGGAGATTTCAAGCAAGGTGTCACTAAAATACAGATTACCAATTGTGATTTCTCTAAGCTGTTGGGACATTCTAGAGGATAGCTATTATCAGCCCTGTCTGAGGGATTGGTATTAGTGAAATTGAATATCAGACTAAGCTTGTAGAAGCTTATGGCGCTTTTAGTTTTGGACACGGGTTCGATTCCCGTCTTCTCCACCATAAAACTATAAATATAACGAGTTATATCAAATGACTCGTTTTTTATTTTTTGAAATTTACAGCAAGAATTAATAATTCTTGTTTTTTTTTATTATAAATGGTAAAATACGTTTCACGTAAATTTATTGTTGACAATAAATTAAAATATTTATCAGGAGGGAAAATGACATCAACGATTCAAAAATTAAATTTAAAAAATGAAATTTTAGCAGGAATTACGGTTGCCATAGCTTTGCTTCCAGAAGTAATAGCTTTTGCATTTTTAGCAGGAATTGATCCGCTTATTGCATTACATGCTTCGATTATTATAGGGCTTTGTACATCTATATTTGGAGGAAGACCAGGAATGATATCAGGAGCTGCAGGAAGTGTTGCAGTTATATTTGTATCATTAGTAGCTGTGCATGGAAAAGAATACTTATTTGCCACAGCAGTTCTTATGGGAATTATACAAATTCTTGTAGGAGTCTTTAAATTGGGAAAGTTTGCAAGAATGATACCTCATTCAGTAATATTAGGCTTTGTGAATGGGTTAGCAATAGTTATATTTTTAGCTCAATTAAATCAATTTAAAGTGGATGGAAGATATATGGGTGGAATTCAATTATATGTTATGATAGCTTTAGTTGTATTAACTATGCTAGTAGTACATTTTTTACCTAAACTTACAAAAATAGTTCCCAGTTCTTTAGTTGCCATAGTAGTAGTAACAGTGCTTAGCTTATTTTTGGAAACTAAAGGTGTTCATATGCCAAATGTAAAAGAATTTGCCAAGGGAGGAATAGCAGGGGGATTACCTAGTTTTCATATACCAAAATTACCTATAAATATAGAAACTTTAAAAATAATATTTCCATATGCTTTAACAGCAGCTTTAGCAGGATTAATAGAATCATTATTAACATTATCTTTGATTGATGATTTAACAGATACTAGAGGAAAAGGTAATAGAGAATGTATTGGACAAGGAATTGGAAACTTGTTAAATGGTTTTATGGGAGGAACAGGAGGTTGCGCTATGATAGGGCAATCAATGGTAAATCTTACAAGTAATGGTCGTGGAAGAATATCAGGTGTAGCAACAGCCTTGGCTATGTTATCTTTTGTGTTATTTGGATCTAAAATGATAGAAATAATACCTTTAGCAGCATTGGTAGGTGTTATGTTTATGGTTGTTATAGAGACATTTGCTTGGGAAAGTTTAAAAATGGGAAGTAGAGTTCCTAAAAAAGATGTGGCAATAATAGTGATTGTTGCAGCTATTACAATATTTCATGATTTAGCTTTAGCAGTTATAGCTGGAGTTATTATTTCTGCTCTTGTTTTTGCTTGGGAAAAAGGGGAGAAGATTAGTTGCAAAATTAAAATAGGAGATAATGGTTGTAAAACTTATATGATTGATGGACCTTTATTTTTTGGTTCAGCTTCTAATTTTAAAGAATTATTTAATCCTAAAGAAGATCCAGAAGAAGTATATATAGATTTTAAAAATTCCTATATAAGTGATCATTCTGCAATAGAAGCTATAAATGCTATTACAGAAAAATATTCAGATTCTGGTAAGAAAATTCATTTGAAATATTTAAGCCAAGATTGTTTATTATTATTGAAAAATGCAGAGGAAATAATAGAAGTAAATGTATATGAAGATCCAAGGTATCATGTAGCAGATGATAGTTTAGCATAAATTTAAAATAGAAAATCACGGAATATTTCCGTGATTTTTTTTATTGCTATTTTTTAGATGAGAACCAATAAACAATAGAAGGTGTAGGACTAGGGTTTTTATATCTATGTGGAATACCACTTTTTATAATAACGCTGTCTCCTTCATTAAGATGATAAATTTCTTTATCTATTTCTATTTCAAGCTCTCCTTTAATTACAACTCCAATTTCATCATATGAATGTCCCCAAGACATTTCACTAAAATTATCGCCATTTTCAATAGTTATAGCAATTCCATTAAAATGAGATTTACCATTTAATAGACTTTCTACTTTAACATGAGATTCTAGATTTGAAAATATTTCTTCTCTTTCTTCCTTTTTTGTTACAGGGGAATAGTCATTATTAGAATCTAATATTTCCATAAGATTAACATTTAAAACCTGGCATATTTGTTGTAAATTACTTATTGACGGGCTATTGATATCTCTTTCAATATTACTTAAAAATCCAATGGATAGTTTAGTTGCTTCAGAAATATATTTTAATGTATAATTTTTCTTCTTTCGAATAGCTTTTATTTTTTCTCCAAGTGTCATTTTTATCCTCCATTGTAGATTATTACATATTATATCATAGTTGTAAAAAAAAGAAAAATATATCACTATACTGAAATTATAGTTTTTTATAAAAAAAAGAGCTAAGCAAAGATTTGATATTTAAATAATTTTATTTTTTATTTTAAAGTACTTATAAAACAGACAAAAGTAAAAGAATACTATAAAATATTTTCAGAATAATGAAAAAAATATTTGAATTTATTAGTGAGCTATGCTATACTTTTTCATGTATAAAAAAAAAGAATAGTATTCGTAAAGAGAACGAAAGTTATACGAAGCTATACAAATTTGGTTAAAGGGGAGAGTTATATGGAGATTTTAAAAGGAATTATATTATTATTAATTGTTTTAGCAGGTTTTTCGTTATTTAGTTTAAAAATGCCTAAAGGAATGAAGGCAATGGGAGCGTTAGCCGGGGCAGCTACAGCAAGTTTTTTAGTCGAAGCATTTCAACGTTATGTTGGTGGAGATTTATTAGGAATAGAATTTTTAGGTGGAGTAGGAGATGCAGCAGGTTCTATGGGTGGAGTTGCAGCAGCAGCATTAGTACCATTAGCATTAGGAGTTAATCCAACATATGCAGTTTTAGTTGGAGTATCAGTTGCAGGATTTGGTATATTACCAGGATTTTTAGCGGGATATATATTATCATTTATAGTACCTAAAGTGGAAGCAAAAGTCCCTCAAGGATTAGATTTAATATTTATAATCTGTTTTATAGCACCATTATCTAGATTAATAGCTACAGTTTCAGATCCATTAGTAAATTCAACTTTATTAAATATAGGAAAAATATTAGAACAAGCATCTCATACAAGTCCAGTTCTTATGGGAATTGTTTTAGGAGGAATAATAACTGTGGTAGCAACAGCACCACTTTCTTCAATGGCTTTAACAGCTATGCTAGGTCTTACAGGAATACCAATGGCAATAGGTGCTTTATCAGTTATGGGATCTTCTTTTTTAAACGGAATCTTCTTTCATAGAATGGGATTTGGAGATAGAAAAACAACAATAGCAGTTGCAGTAGAACCACTTACTCAAGCAGATGTAATTTCAGCAAATCCAATACCAGTATATGTAACTAATTTTATAGGTGGAGCAATAGCAGGAGTTATTGTATCAACTTTTGGATTGGTTAATAATGCAACAGGAACAGCAACTCCAATAGCGGGATTAATGGTAATGTATGGATTTAATAATCCTTTAGTAGTTACAAAAGTTGCATTAATGTGTGCAATAGCAGGAGGAACTTCAGGATATGTAGGTTCATTAATATTTAAAAATTATAAAATTAAAACAGTTAACGAAATTAGAGGAAACTAAAAAATAGGAAATTAGGAATGAATATATAAGGGCAAATATATTAATTAAGCAAGTATTTTAAGGAGGCAAACAATGGATAGTTTAAAAGAATTATTTAAAATAGGATGTGGGCCATCTAGTTCTCATACAATGGGACCAGAAAGAGCAGCTAAAAAATTTAAAAAGGAAACTGAAGATGCAGTATCTTATAGAGTAGAACTTTACGGAAGTTTAGCTGCTACAGGAAAAGGACATTTAACAGATTGGATTATAGAAGAGACATTAAAACCTAAAAAAACTGAGGTTATATGGATGCCTGAATTTATTCATGAGTTTCACACTAATGGAATGAAAATGGAAGCATTAGATTCTGAAGGTAATGTTATGAAGGATTGGTTAGTTTTTTCAGTTGGTGGAGGAACAATAAAAGATTTAGAAAGTAAATCTTCTTCTTTAGAAGAATGCTATAAATTAAACAAAATGGATGACATTATAAAATGGTGTGATGTAAATAAAAAAGAACTTTGGGAATATGTTGAATTTTCAGAAGGGAAAGAAATTTGGGAGCATTTAGGAGATATTTTAGATACTATGAATGCAGCTATAGATGCTGGTGTTAAAAAAGATGGTATTTTACCAGGAAAATTAAAATATCCAAGAAAAGCTAAAAAATTATATGATAAAATTGATAAGAAAAAAAATTATTTAGTTATAACTAAAAAAATATTTGCTTATGCTTTAGCAGTAGCTGAAGAAAATAGTAGTGCAGGAACAATAGTTACAGCACCTACTTGCGGAGCAGCAGGAGTAATTCCAGGGTTATTAAGAGCTTTAATAGAAGAATATCAATTGGATAGAGAAACTTCTCTAAGAGCTTTAGCAATAGCAGGATTAATAGGAAACTTAATAAAAGAAAATGCAACTATATCTGGAGCTGAAGCAGGCTGCCAAGCTGAAATAGGAGCTGCATGCTCAATGGCAGCAGGAATGGCAACATACATTTTAGGTGGAACAATAGGGCAAATAGAGTATGCTGCAGAGATGGGATTAGAACATCATTTAGGAATGACTTGTGATCCTGTTGGAGGATATGTTCAAATTCCTTGTATAGAAAGAAATGCAATAGTAGCAGTTAGATCTTTAAATACAGCTGATTATGCGTTGTCAACTTCAGGAGAGCACACTATAAGCTTTGATCAAGTTGTAGTAACTATGAAAGAAACAGGATGTGATATGTGTCCAGCTTATAAAGAAACTTCTTTAGGTGGACTAGCAAAATATTATGATAAATTTTTACAAGCTTAGTTAGTCATAAAATACTTTAAAATAATATTAACTATAAAAAAAAGCATGGAAATTAATTTCCATGCTTTTGTATTTTTATTTAGCTAGTTTATAGATAGCTTCAACATAAATTTTTAAAAGAGTGTCTATTGTGTCTAAGTCAATACATTCATTTTTTTGGTGCATTGTATCAGGAGTTCCTTTTAATAAAGCACCAAAGGCAACACAATTTTTTACAGCTTTAGCATAAGTACCTCCACCACTAGCTAAAGGTTCACAATCTGTATCTCCAGTAACTCTACTATAAACTTCAGTAAGAGTTTGAACTAAAGGATCATCTTTTTTAACATATAAAGGTTTTTCTTGTTTTAAGAAAGTAAAATCCATTCCATATTTATCTAATAGAGTAAGAACTTTATTTTTAATTTCATCTCCATCAACTGTAACTGGATATCTAGTATCAAGAGAGATATTGATATATCCATCTTCAACAAAAGCTTTTCCATAACACATAGAAATTTCTCCAGAAGGTTCATCTTCATAGAAAAGTCCAGCTGATTTACCATTAAATTCCATTTTAACATTTTCAGCAAAGAATTTAGCCATAGTATTTAAGCCAGAGATATCTAAATTTAAAGAGTTTATAAATAGCATAAGTGCAGCTAAAGAATTATATCCTAGATGAGGATGAGCAGCGTGAGCAGCTTTTCCTAAAGAAGTAACAACTATTTTATTATCTATAATTTCAGATGATATTTTATATTCTTTTCCTTCGTTAAATAGAGGAAGATTTTTTTCTATAATTTCTTTAGTTGAAATAGGTAAAGTAAGAATTGCTTTTTCAGGAACAGCATTTAAGACTTTTCCCCCTAAAATATCTAATTCGCTACAATCAGTTTTAATCTTAAGTAAACCTCTAAAAATACCTTTTTCAGCAAAAGTTACAGGAAACTCACTATCAGGAGTAAAAGCTAAAGTAGGTTGAGGCATATTTAATTTACCAAAATAATGTTTCATACATCCCCAGTTAGTTTCTTCATTAGCTCCAACAATCATTCTAACTTTTTTGTTTAAAGGAATACCCATATCTTTTAAAGCTTTCATAGCATAAAGACAAATCATTAAAGGACCTTTATCATCAAGAGTTCCTCTTCCATACATTTTATTATCTACAATTTGTCCAGAGAAAGGAGGATAATCCCAACCAGTACCTTCAGGAACAACATCAACATGTCCAACGATACCTAAAGTTTCTTCTCCTTCACCAAAATCTATATGTCCAGCATAATTATCAAAATTCTCAGTTTGGAATCCTAATTTTTCAGCAACACTTAAAAAATGTTTTAAAGCTTTTGCTGGTCCTTCTCCAAAAGGCATTCCAGGTTTAGCTTCTTCTTCTACACTTTTTATTTGAATAGATTCTTGTAAAGAAGAAATAACATCATTTTTATATTTTAAAACTTCATCTTGAATATTCATAAAATCCTCCTAAAATTATTTTGGCGGAAGTGTGTAGGAATCGAACCTACCAACGAGTTAATCGCCAAGACAGTTTTGAAGACTGCTAAAAGCACCAGCTTTTATCCACTTCCATATAAGCACTTCAAAAAGAAGTACATATATAGTATAACAAAAAAGATATTAAAAATAAATAAAAATTAAGAGCTAGATTTTTAAGTTAAAAATGATATAATATTAGTAGTATAGAATGGAGGGGATGTAGTAGTGAGATATATTTCATCAGAAAAAGAACTAAAAAGGATTTCTATTTATACAAATATGCCAGAGATAGAAAGCGTACTTTCTATGGGATTTTATAAAAGTGATTTAAGTGATAAAGATGAAAAGATAAATGTATCTATAATCGATTCTGCAGAGCCATTTTTTATAAAAAAGATAAGAGAGTCTGAAATAATATTTGATGTGACAGGAGGGTATCCTCAAATAAAACAAACAATATATAGAGGAACAGGAAAAGATAATAGAAAAAATTCTAAAGTTTGGCTAGAATTTATAATGACGTTATTTTCTGTAGATAGTTGTTCAGAACCTTTTAGTTTAGTAGAATTTTTTAAAGAAATGGAAGATTATAGAAAAATTAAAATAAAGAAATATCCGTTAACAAAGGAAATAATTCAAGACTTAGATAATTATGAAAGAGCAGAGGTTTCTAGAAAAAATAAGAAAAGAATGTTACTATTTTTAATAAATGCCTATGTTGTTTTTCCTAATAAAGATAAGAATAATTTGAAATTTGGAATGGAAAGAAAATATGGAATTAAAAGTTTCTTAAAGGGTTCAAAAATAATGTTCTCTCCAGAAAGCAATATTCCAGGATATGTATTTGAAATAGAAAAAGCAGATATGTAAAAAAAACTAGATCATTTGATCTAGTTTTTTTATTTATATATATTTGTTTAAAAATTCAACTATTCCATCTTCATCATTTGTTAAAGTAGAATAATTCAATCTTTTTTTGAAATCTTCTTGAGAATTTCCCATGGCTACACCGTATTTTACAGTTTTTAACATTTCAAAATCGTTTTCTGCATCTCCAAAAGCACATGTTTCCTCAGGAGAAATATTTAAATTATTTAAAAGCCATTTTAAAGTCTCTCCTTTGTTAGTTTTTTTGTTTAAAACTTCTAAGAAAATTCTGCTTGAAAAAGTAGTATGAACATTATTATTTGTTTTTTCTAATACAAGTTTTTCTATTTCAACAAGTTTTTCATAGGGAGCAATAAATAAATTTTTAGGCATACTATAATTTGTGAAAGTGTCAAAATCTTTTTCATGAGCTTCAATACTACATTTTTCACAATAATATTTAACTTCATCTCGACTTATATCTTCGCAATATAGGATATCATCTTGATATAAATTAAGATGAGTTTTTGTTTCTCTAGAAATTTTTATCATTTCTTTAACATATTTTTCTTCCAAGTTTCTTTGGAAAACAACTGAATTATCTTTAGAATTAAAAACATTGGCTCCATTATAACAGATAACAAATCCAGTTTTCAAACCAATTTCTTTAATAATAGGTAGAGTACTATAATATGCACGCCCTGTAGCTATTATAATTGTAACTCCTTTTTTTTCTAGTTCTAAAAGAAATTGTTTAGTTCTTTCAGAAGGGTGATGATTACTAGTTAATAGGGTTCCATCCATATCAAGTGCTATTGCTTTTATTTTCAAATTTATACCTCCGTTAAAAATCTATCTATATTATACATTACTACTTGTTAAATATAAAATTAAATTTTTTAAAAACAAAAGAATTTGATATAATATTTCATGGAGGTTGAGATGATAGAATTAAATGAAAATGAAGTTATAAATAATCTTTTAAATAAAAATTTAAAAATAGTTCAGAGACCTGATTATTTTAATTTTTCTTTGGATTCTTTATTGGTTTCTAATTTTATATCTTTAGGAAAAAATATTAATAAAATAGTTGATTTGGGAACTGGAAATGGAGCAATACCTTTATTTTTATCTGAAAGAACAAATGCAAAGATAAAGGGAATTGAAATTCAAGAGGTTTCTGCGAATTTAGCTAAAAAAAATATAAAACTTAATAATTTAGAAGATAGAATAGAAATAATAAATGATAATATGAAAAATTGGAAAAAATATTTTAAACATGGTTCTCAAGATGCCGTAATTACTAATCCACCATTTTTTAAATTTAATGGGAATAGTGAATTTTTAAATGATTTAGATCAATTAACTTTAGCAAGACATGAAATTACAATAAACTTAGAAAAAATAATAGAAGTAGCATCTTGTTTGTTAAAGGATAAAGGTTATTTTGCAATGGTGCATAGACCAGATAGAATTTTAGAAATAATAGATATGATGAGAAAATATAAGATAACTCCTAAAAAAATAAGATTTTGTCATACAAAATTAAATAAACAAAGCAAAATTTTATTAATAGAAGGAGTTAAATTTGGAGCTGAAAATATGAAAATATTACCTCCTTTAATAGCTCATGATGAGGACGGAAAATATTCTAAAGAAATTTTACAAATGTTTGAACCTGTGTAGAAGAAAGAAAAATCACTAGTAGATATCTATTAGTGATTTTATTTTTTAATAGTATATTTTTTTTATCTTTTTTTCAAGGGAGGCTGGGATTTTATAGTTTTCTTCAGAAACTATTTGTAAAGCATTAAAGGGTTTGTTTTTATAAGAAGCCCTATCTTTTTCAAAAGAAGTGATTTCTTCTTCAATATCATTATTAAATGCAATAGCTTTACCAATGGTATTGTCAATTAAAGATAAGATATGTTTATTTTTAAATTTAGAATTTTCTCTTTCTTCAAAAGTTCTCCAATAATGACTATCTCTATCAAAAACAGCTATATATGGGATTCTAAAATTATTTAAAAGCAATATAAATTGTGGGATAGTACTTTTACTACCACATTCAATAATAGAATAATCATATTTAAATATATTTAATTTCTTAGCCAAAAAAGAAATGATAATTTTATCAGTTTGTCCTTCAACAAGAATTACTTTTTTTGCAAAAAATAATTCAGCACGATCAGGATTTATCCAATAGTTCATATTGAAAGCTTTTATTTCATCATCTTTAAAAAGTTCATTATCAGTTTGAGTAATAGATATTTTATTATTATATTTTTTAATTAAACAAATTGATTTATATTGTTTTAAACCTATAAAACAGCTAGAATATGTTTTAATATAAATTTTAGCTCCACGGTTAGTTAATTTAATAAAATAATTATATAGTTCTCTTTCTCTTTGGGGATGAAAATATAACTCAGGTTCTTCAAATAGAATAATAGTTTTTCCAAGAAGGGTTTTATTTTTTCCAAGACATTCTAAAGAGACTTGTTTAAAAAATTCAAATAAAATATTACGATAAAGTTCCTTGTCATAATATTTAACATTTAATTTTTTTGAGAATTCTTCCAGTTGGTCATCTATTTTATTAGGATCAGGAGAATTCCTTTTTAAAGTATTATAAAGAGATAATCCAATTTCTTTAAAATCTTTTTCAAGATTTCCTTCAATATAGATAAAATTTATCTTTTGTATAAAATTTTCATATTCTTCTTTTGTAATTTTATTCCAGCCTTCTTTATGTTTAATAAAGTATTCAACATCTTTATTTATAACAATTCTTAATTTATATACATTATTATTTTCATAAAAAATTAGTTTTAAAGTACAGCTTTTTTCTTTATTATAGATATCCTTTGGACTTAAAGTTTTTTTATTAAAAGCATAGAGTATACAAGAAATAATATCGTTAGTTCCTTCGATGCTATGTCCTAAAAAAAGCATTAAATTTTCAAAATGAATTTCAGTATTTTTAATATTTCTCCAATTCTTGATAGATATAAGTTTAAGTTCCATGGGCTTGTCTCCTTTGAAAATATAGGCTTTATTTATTTTAATGTATATGATAATATTACCTCAAGAAGGTAAAAAAATCAAAAAAAATTAATAGGGGTGTATATGAAAAAAATAATTAAAATAATTTTATTGTTAATAATAAGTGTTACCACTTTTTCAAAAGAAGGGATCGATACTTTGTTTTTATATAATAATTATCATTTAGAAGGAAAAATAAAATATAATATTTTTAAAATGGCAGTTAATGGATATGAAAAAATAGGTAATGAAGAGAACAAGTATTTTACAATAATAGATTATTCAAAACCTTCCTATGAAAAAAGAATGGTTATTTTAAATTTAGAGGATAAAAATTTAGAGTACTATACTTATGTTGCTCATGGGAAAAATAGTGGAGCTGAAAAAGCCATAGCGTTTTCTAATAAGTTAAATTCATATAAAAGTTCTATAGGATTTTATATGACAGGGAAACCTTATTATGGAAAATTTGGTTATTCATTAAGGTTAAAAGGTTTAGAAGAAAATTTTAATTCTAATGCAAAAATAAGAAATATAGTTATTCATGGATTGGGTGAAAATGAAAATAAATCTATTAAGAAGTTTGGATTTTTATCTAGAACAGAGGGATGTCCTGCAATTCCTAAGAAAATTTCTAGAGAGGTTATAGATAAAATAAAAAATGGATCAGTTATATTTATATATGGAATAGATAATAATTATTTAAAAGAAAGTAATTATATTAAATAAAAAAGAGCTAAGGCTCTTTTTTTTATTCTGTTGTCAACTAAATATATAATTATAAAATAATTTGACTTTCAAATTAAAAAGTTGTATAATCCTTTTGTAGAAAAAAACTAAAATATGAAAGGAGCTTTAAAATGAGTATAGGAATTTTTTATGGAAGTTCAACAGGAGTAACAGAGGACGTAGCAACTAAAGTAGGAGAATTATTAGGAGCTGAAGTAATGGAAGCTTCTGAAATTAATAAAGTTGAAGATTATGATTTTGTTATATTTGCTTCATCAACTTGGGGGATGGGAGATTTACAAGATGATTGGATGGATGCTTTAGATGTTTTAAAAACTAAAAATTTATCAGGGAAAAAAGTAGGATTTATAGGTGTTGGTGATCAAGGAGCTTTTTCAGATACATTCGTAGATGCTATAGGAATAATATATGAAGAAATAAAGGATATGGGAATAAAATTAGTTGGACAAACTTCAACTGATGATTATGATTTCTCAGATTCCAAAGCTATTTTAGATGATGACTTTATAGGATTGGTAATTGATGAAAATAACCAAAGTGATTTAACTGATGAAAGAATAAAAGAATGGGTTGAAAGCGTTAAATAATTATGAGTATTGATAAAAGAAAAGAATTAGATGTATTTTTTCATATGCTTTATGAATTAGATAAAGGAATTAGAGGGCTTGCTTTATTGACAACAAGGGACACTAATTTAGAAGCTATAATGGAAAAATTATCAGAGAGTAGTTATCATTTTATAATAGAAAAGTTAAATTCAAATTACATAAACGTTTTTTTTGGAGAGAAAGATCAAATAAAGGTTATTCAAAAAATGAAAAAGAATTCACTTAAAGAACTTAATCCTGAAGAAGATTTTATATTAGGAGTGTTATTAGGCTATAATACTTCCACTCAATGTAAAAGATATTTAGAAAAGACATCCTAAATTAGCTACTACGTAATGATTTTAAAATAAATTTTAAGAAAAAGAGATATGAAAATATCTTTTTTTCTTTTTTTGAAAATTTTATTTTGAAAAATCTAGAAGAAGGGTTATACTATTATAGATTTTAAAAGAAAAGGAGTAAAAAATGATTATAGGTAAATTAAAAGAAATAGAAAGATATAAAGGATTAAATAAAAATTTAGATAAGGCGATAGCTAGTATAGAAAATAAAGAATATTTAAAAGGAAAACTAGGGAAAAATTTAATAGATGGGGAAGAAGTATTTTTTAATTATGATATTGTAACAACAAAAGAAGAGAAAGAATCAGTATATGAAATTCATAAAAAATATATGGATATACAAATTCCAATTGATAATGATGAGAATTATAGTTTTTCTTTTTCTGTTGAAAATTTAAAAATATTAGAAAATTATAATGAAGAAAAAGACTACGCTTTCTATAATGGAAAAATAGAAAATAAGATAAAATTAACTCCTGAAGATTTCATAATATTTTTTCCAGAAGAGCCTCACATGCCGTTGTTAATGGTTGAAAATAAAAAGGAAATAAAAAAAGCTATTTATAAAATAAAAATAAAATAATTTATTAAAATATTTATTTTATGATATAATAATTAGAAGTGAAAAAAGTAAAAAAAAGGATGGAATATGAGAAGAATATTATTAACAATTATATTAGGAATTTCCTTAATAGGATGTAGTAATTTAGAAAATAAAAAAGAAGAAGTCTTTGTACCAGAAAGTATTTTGCCTAAAAATGTAAGAACAGTATCTGTTTATAAAAAGGTTTATGAAAAGGGCAATAAAATAGCTTATGTTGAAGGGGAAACAGAGCCATTTACAGGAGTGTTTACTCTTAAGTATATAAATCACATACTTAGATTTGAACAATATAAAAATGGAGTATTAGATGGAGATGTTGCTTGGTTCAACAATGAGGGTGTTCTTGGAATGAGACATAAATATAAAAATGGAAAATTAGATGGGGAACAATATACATATTATGAAAATGGAAATATAAGATCAATTATTACTTATGTGGACGGAAAATTAAATGGGAAAATAGAATGGTATACAAAAGATGGTGTGTTGTTTGATAGTAGCGAAATAATAAATGGTACAGGAGAATATGTTTTATACTGGAAGAATGGGAAATTACAAGAATCAGGTGAATATAGAAATGGTAAAAAGTTTGGTTCTTGGAAAAAATATGACCAAGAGGGAAAACTTTTAAAAGATACAGTTTATTCTAAAAATGGTTATATATCAAAGATAAGATGGTATAGATAGATATGGATATAAGAGCATTGGAAAAAACAAAAAAAATTGGATATATATTTGATATTTATTATGATGGAAAGTTTTTTGATTCTTTTGATGAAATGAAGGATAAAAATACTGTTAAGGGAAATTTTAAAGAAGTTATGAATTTACTTGGCTTTACTTGGGCTAAAGGGATTCAACAAGGGGGGAGAACAGATGCCAGGGTTACAGGAAGTAATTGTCTTTATGTTAGTAGTAGTTTCTGCGGAAATATTCAGGAGATAATTGATAAATTTAATGAAAAATTAAATGGGAAAATGAAAATAACAAGAGTAAGAAGGACAATACCAAACTTAGCATTTCCTGATTTTGTAGAGGGAAGAAAATATATATATTCTTATCCTGTAAAAAAGATTAAAAGAAGCACAGAAGAAATAAATAAAATATGTGAGGAACTTAGTGGAACTTATGATGTAAGTGATTTTACAGATAAGAAGGGTAAAAAATTAAAGGAATATATTAGAAGTGTAAATATTTTATTTGAATCAGGTAAATTAATATTTCAAGGAAATTCATTTATGCCTAAACAAGTTAGGATAATGAGCTCTTATATATTAACAGGGTCAAAGGAACCTCTTCCAGGGAAGTTTTTAAAGTTAAGTGAAGTTTTATTGAAAGAAGAATTGTTAGAAAATATATTTTTAGAAATTGATTTAGAAATAGAAAATGTAGAAAAAGTATATACCAATAAAAATAAAGACTTATATATTTTATATATACAGAAAGATTTAAAGGGGAAACTTATAGGGAAAAATGGTAAAAATATAAAAAAATTAAGAAAAGATTTAAATGGCAATATTATTGTGAGGGAAATATGATAATTTCAAGAGTGAAGCAAGGACTTGTATATATTTTTTGTAGATATAAAAAAAGCAATGATAAAATTGTGAAGACTATTTTAAATGAAAAAGAATTTGAAATTTTTAAAAATATGAGTGGATATGATAAAATTCACTCATTTAATTTGTATAATAAAGTAAAAGAAGATGAAATTTTAAATAAAAAAGAAATTTATTTAAAATTAGCCTTACTTCATGATTGTGGGAAAAAAAATTATTCTTTAATAAGAAGAGTAAAAAAAGTTTTATTTGGAGATAGAAAATTAGAAAAACATAGCGAAGAATCCTATGAAAAATTAAAGAATATAAATTTAGAGTTAGCAAAAAAAGCAAGAGACCATCACAAGAAAAATTTAAGTTTAGAAATGGAAATTTTTAAAAAATTAGATGATAAATAAAAGTTAGGGAGAAAATATGAAAGTAAATTTAAGTAAGTATCTGTTATCTGTTGAAAAACCGGCACAGTATTTAGGAAACGAAATAAATAGTTATCATAAAATAGATTCTAAGGTGAAAATGTGTTTAGTTTTCCCAGATATATATGAAGTAGGAATGTCAAATTTAGGAATAAAGATTTTATATTCAATATTAAATAAAGTTGAAGATTTTTCTTTAGAAAGAGCTTTTTTACCAATGTCAGATATGGAAGAAATAATGAGAAAAGATAATATTCCTTTATTTGCTGTTGAAAGTAAAAATGAATTAAATGATTTTGATATATTAGGTTTTTCTCTTTCTTACGAAATGAGTTATCCAAATATGTTAAATGCTTTAGATCTAGCAGGGATTCCAATAAGAAGAGAAGAAAGAACTGAGGATCATCCTTTGGTTATGGCTGGAGGAACTTGTGTTATGAATCCAGCACCATTGAAAAAATTTGTAGATTTTTTAATGATTGGAGATGGGGAAGAAAATATGGTTGAAATGGCAAAAATATTAATTGCCAATAAAGATAAAACCAAATCTGAAAAATTAGAAGCTTTAAAAGATGTTGAAGGAATTTATATTCCTTCATTACATGATGGAAAAACAAAAGTAAAAAGAGCAATATTAAGAGATTTGAATAAATCAGATTCCTATGAAAAGCAATTAGTTCCTTACATGGCTATAGTCCATGATAGAGCCACAGTTGAGATTCAAAGAGGATGTACTAGAGGTTGCAGATTTTGCCAAGCGGGAATTGTTTATAGACCTATCAGAGAAAGAAGTTTAGAAAACAATATAAAATTAATAGATCAAGTATTGGATAATACAGGATACGGCGAAGTGTCACTGTCATCTTTAAGTAGTAGTGATTATACTAATATAGATAAATTAATCGGTGCTATAAAAGAAAAACATGGAAAAGACAGTGTAGGAGTATCTTTACCTTCTCTTAGAATGAATACTCATTCTGTAGATGTTGCTAAAATTATAAGTGGTGGTAAAAGAACCGGATTTACCTTTGCTCCAGAAGCAGGAACTCAAAGACTAAGAGATATAATAAATAAAGGTGTAACAGAAGAGGAAATAATGGATACAGCTTTAGCTGCAGTTAATGCAGGATGGGTTTCTTTAAAGTTTTATTTTATGATAGGACTTCCTTTTGAAACAATGGAAGATGTACAGGGAATCTTTGATTTAGCTAAAAAAGTTTCAATAGCTTGTAGATCTATAAATAAAAGATTGAATATAACTGTAAGTGTATCTAATTTCATTCCAAAACCTCATACTCCATTTGAATGGTGTAAACAAATGTCAATGGTTGAAATGGTTGAAAAACATAACTTTTTAAGAACAGCTTTTGCTAAAAATAAAGGACTTTCTTTAAAAATACATGCTCCTAAAAAATCATTTTTAGAAGGATTAATAGCTAGAGGAGATGAAAGAACAGGAGATCTAATAGAATTAGCTTTTAAAAAAGGTGTTAAGCTAGATGATTATAAGGATAATTATGAACTTTGGACAGAAGCCTTAGATGAATTAGGACTAACTTGGGAAGAATATTTTAGAGCTAGAGATTTAGAAGAAGAGTTACCTTGGGATATTGTTGATATAGGAGTATCTAAAGATTTTTTAAAAAGAGAATATAAAAAGGCAGAAGAAATAAAATTATCTCATGACTGTAGACAAGGTTGTTTAGCTTGTGGTATGAGAAGAATAGTACCAGAATGTGGAACTATTATAGATACAAGAAAATAAGGAGTAAGAATGTTTAAGATAGGAAACGATTGGGACAAGTTTTTTCAAGAAGAATTTAAAGAGGATTATTTTTGTAAATTAAAGGATTTTTTAAAAGAAGAGTATAAAGAGAATATAATATATCCAAGTCAAGAAGATATATTTTCTCCTTTTAAATTTTCATCTTATGAGAATACAAAAATTTTAATATTAGGACAAGATCCTTATCATGGAGAAAATCAGGCTCATGGGCTAGCTTTTTCAGTTAAACCAGGAGTAAAAATACCTCCTTCTCTTAGAAATATTTATAAAGAAATAGAATCAGAATTAGGGATAAAAAAACCAAATAATGGTTATTTAGTTTCTTGGGCAAAACAAGGAATGCTTATGATGAATACAGTTTTAACTGTAAGAGAAGGAAAAGCTAATTCTCATAAGGGTAAAGGTTGGGAAAAATTTACAGATAAAGTAATAGAATTATTAAATAAGAAAAAAGAGCCGATGATTTTTATTTTATGGGGAAACAATGCTAAAAAGAAAAAAAAATTAATAGATGACTCTAAACATTTTATAATAGAAGGAGTTCATCCTAGTCCTTTATCAGCAAATCGTGGTTTTTTTGGATGTAATCATTTTAAAGAAGTTAATAAAATATTAATTTCTTTAGGAGAAAAAGAAATAGATTGGTCAATACCAAATATAGAAGAATAAAAGCTTAAAAGATAAACTCTACGGAGTTTATCTTTTTTTATAAAAAAATTATTGACATCTGTAGAGGGGAAGAGTATAATTCAAATGTGCATATGCACATAATAAAATTTGGAGGTGGCTTATGCCTGGAATTAAGAAAAAAAGATGTTGTCGGATTCTAGATAATGAGGTATTTTTTAGACCTGCAGGAATTCCATTTCCATTACTTGAAATAGTAGAATTAAAGCTAGATGAATTTGAAGCAATAAGACTTTGTGATTATGAGGGTAAAAGTCAGATAGAAACCGGAGAAATAATGGGAATATCTAGAGGAACTGTTCAAAGATTGATTTCTTCAGGAAGAAAAAAAATAATGGATGCACTATTAAATTTAAAGGGAATAAGTATAAAAAATACATATGAAGATAAAAAATAAGGAGATGAATACAAGGAATGCAAAAGCAAATGAGTGAACTTGATTTAAGAGTTAAGAGCAACATGGAAAAAATAAAACATAAAATTGTTGTTATGAGTGGAAAAGGTGGAGTAGGAAAATCAACAGTTTCAACTAATATAGCTTATGGATTAGCATTAAAAGGATATAAGGTAGGAATAATAGATGCTGATCTTCATGGACCAAATGTAGCATTAATGTTAGGACAAGAAGGGAAAAAATTACCAACATTTGAACCTATAAGTATTTTAAATGGAAATTTAAAGATTGTATCATTAAGTTTTTTCTTAGGATCATCTGATGATCCTATAATTTGGAGAGGACCAGCTAAAATAGGAGCTATAAATCAATTATTAGGAGATGTAATTTGGGGAGAATTAGATTATCTAGTTGTTGATTTACCACCTGGAACAGGAGATGAACCATTAACAATTGCTCAATCTATAGGAAAAGCTGATGGAAGTGTAATAGTTACAACTCCTCAAGATGTTGCAATATTAGATTCAAGAAAATCAGTTAAATTTTCAAAATTAGTTAATTTACCTATATTAGGTGTAGTAGAAAATATGAGTGGATTTGTATGTCCTCATTGTGGAGAAAGAATAGATATCTTTAAAACTGGTGGAGGAGAAAAAGCAGCAAATGAATTAGATGTAGAATTTTTAGGTAAAATACCAATGAATCCTTCAATAGTTAATGCAGGAGACAATGGAACACCTTATATTGCAAGTGAGGAAAAAAATGCAGCTCATGATGCAATTAATGAAATTATAAATAAATTAGTAGAAAAAACACAAAAATAAAAAAGGTTAAGGAGGATATAAGATGGCAGTTAAAGTAGTATTTCCAACAAATGATGAGGTAATGGTAGAGCAACATTTTGGACATTGTGCTAAATTTTGTGCAATAACAGTAGAAGATGGGAAAGTAATCAAAAGAGAAATAATTCCAGCTCCAGAGCATCAACCAGGAGTATTTCCTAAATTTTTAGGAGCTCAAGGAGCAGATGTGATAGTTACTGGAGGAATGGGTCAAAGAGCAGTTGATTTATTCCATGCTCAAGATATAAAAGTGTTCTTAGGGGCAACAGGAACAATTGAAGATAATTTAAATGAATTAATTAAAGGACAATTAATTTCTAAAGGAAGTGCATGTACTCATGAACATGGGGAACATGACCATAACTAAAGGGGGCAATGATGATAATAGCAATCGCATCAGCAGGAACTAAATTAACTTCAGAATTAGCTGAAAGATTTGGAAGAGCAGAATATTTTATTATATATAATACAGAAACAAAAGAATTTAAAGCTATAGAAAATACATCTAAAGATGATGTTTCAGGAGCAGGACAAAAGGCAATAAAAAAACTTTATGATAATGAGGTAAAAGAGGCAATAGTTCCAGAATTTGGACCAAAGGCTAAAGTTGCAGCTAAAGAATTTGGAATTAAAGGATATTTATATGGAGAATATAAAATTGTAGAAAAAGCAATAAAAGCATATGAAGAAGGCCTTTTACAAGAGGAAAAATTAGAAGAAAAACCAGGATTAAGAATGGTTTAGTATCTAGAAATAAGTTTTAAAATTTAAGCTACTTCTTTATAGGGGTAGCTTAAAAATTAAGTATAAGAAAGGAAATTTATGAAAATAGCTGTTTTAAGTGGAAAAGGTGGAACAGGGAAAACAACAATTAGTGGAAACTTAGTTTACAGTATTCCTAATAGTTCAATAATAGATACAGATGTAGAAGAGCCAAATCAACATATATTTTTAAAACCATCTATAGAAAAAGAAATTTCTATTTATACAGAGTATCCAATTGTAAATCAAGAAAAATGTATTCTTTGTGGAAAATGTGAAGAACTTTGTAAATACAGCGCAATAATAGTTGGAAGAAAACAGGTTGTTATTTTTGATAAAAGTTGTCATGATTGTGGTGGTTGTAAAATAGTATGTGATTCAGGAGCTATAACTTATGAAAAAAGAGAAATAGGAAAAATTTATCAAGGAAAATCACATAATAAAGTAATTAGATATGGAAAATTAAATGTAGGAGAATTATCAGGAGTTAAAATTATAAATAAATTAAAAGAAATTTCTGAAGATGAAGAAATATTATTTATAGATTGTCCTCCTGGAACATCTTGCTCAACTGTTTCTGCAGTTGAAGATTCTGACTTTGCAATAATTGTAGTAGAACCAACTCCATTTGGGGTTAGTGATATGAAGATGGTAGTTTCAATGTTAAAAGATATGGGTAAAAAATTTGCAGTAGTTATAAATAAAGCTGGTTTAGGTGATGATGAAATATATGATTACTGTAAAAATGAAAATATTTCAATAATAGGAGAAATACCATTTGACGAAGAAGTAGCCAAACTATATGCAAAGGGAGAAATGGCTGCAGAAAAATTACCTAAATATAAAGTTGAATTTGAAAAAATATTTGATAAAGCAAGGAGAATGATATAATGAATATAAATGAAATAGTAGTTATATCTGGGAAAGGTGGAACAGGGAAAACAACTTTAACCTCTTGTTTAGTCCCTTATATTAAAAGTATTGTAATTGCAGATTGTGATGTGGATGCTCCAGATTTAGATATTTTATTTAATTCTAAAAAAGAAATAATAGAAAATTTTTCAGGATTAGATAGAGCTCATTTAAATAAAGATAAGTGTATAAAATGTGGTAGATGTTATGAAGTTTGTAAATTTGGATCAATAACTAAAGATATTGAATTTAAAGAAATAAAATGCGAAGGATGTTCTGTATGTGAGGTTGTTTGTCCAGTTGGAGCAATAGAAATGGTAAAGAATAAAACTGGAGAAGTGTATATGGGAGATTCTAAATACGGTAGAATGATACATGCAAAACTTATTCCAGGAGAAGAAGCCTCTGGAAAATTAGTTGCTCAAGTAAGACAAAAAGCAAAAAAATATGCAAAGGAAAATAGTATCAGAAATATATTAGTGGACGGATCTCCAGGAATAGGATGTAATGTTATTAGTTCTATCATGGGTTCAAAAAAAGTAATAATGGTTTGTGAACCTACTTATTCAGGATTACATGACTTAGAAAGAGTATATGAATTAGTTTCAAATTATCCAATTGAAGTGTTTATAGTTATTAATAAATTTGATATTTCTTTAGAAATGACAGGAAAAATAGAAGAATTTGCTAAAAATAATGGAGTAAAAGTTAATTTAAAAGTTCCTTTTGATAAGAGAATAGTAAATTCTATTGTTGAGAAAAAAATTCCATCATTAAAAGAAAAAGAATTATTTGAAAAGATAGGATTTTTTCAATTTGTAAAAGAAATAATTAAATAAAACAAAGGTTCTTTAGAAAATTTCTAGAGAACCTTTGTATTTAAATCTATTTAGTTGTTTTTTTCTTAGTAGTTTTCTTTTTAGTAGTTTTTTTCTTAGTAGTTTTAGCTTTTGGCGGTACAATATTACCATCTTTATCAAGATTTTTAATATTTTTACACTCAGGATATCCAGTACATGCTAAATATTTACCCCATCTACTTCTTCCAATTCTAAATGGTTTTCCACATTTTTCACAAACTCCAACTTTAGAAAGAATTTGTTCTTCTTCTTCTTTTATAGCCTTTAACATAGAATCAAGTTTAACAATTTCATTTTCAATAGGAACTTCTTCGTTAGCTAACGCTTTTCTAATTTGAGAAGGAAGAGGAATTCTAACATTATCATTAGAATAATTTTCACTTTCTAAATAACTACCAAATCTACCGAATTTTAGTACCATTTTAGTTCCTGATTCAGATAAAACATCAGTAGGTTTTCCTTTTTTGTCAGCAATTCTTTTTTTCAAAATTTCATTTACAAAAATTTTACCATTTTTAATTTCATCTCTAGATAAGTCAATACCTTTAAGTGAAAATTTTTCGGTACATTCTTCATTAGTACAAGCAAGATATCTACCAAACCTACCATTTTTCATAACCATAATTCCATGATTATTAGGGCATTCCACATCAGAAGTAACAATTTTATTTTCTTCTTCTTCAACTATAACTTTATATTTTTCAATATTTTTATCTAATTCAGAATAAAATAATTCTAAAATTTCTTGCCAATTTTCATGCCCCTCAGCAATTTCATCTAATTTATGTTCCATTTCAGCTGTAAATTTAACATTCATAATTTGTTTAAAATTTTCATTTAAGGTTGTTTCAACTTCATAACCTAATTCTGTAGGAATAAAGCTTTTTCCTTTTAATGAAACATATTCTCTTTTCTTTAATGTATCAATTATAGTTGCATATGTAGAAGGTCTTCCAATTCCATCTGCTTCTAGTTTTTTGATAAGAGAAGATTCTGTAAGTCTAGCAGGAGGCTTTGTATAATCTTCTTTAATATTCAATTTATTTAAGTTTAAACTATCGTTTTCTTTAATATGAGGAAAATCTCCAATTGGTAAAGAGTCTTCATCTTTAAAAATTTTATAATAACCATCGAATGTGATTTTATTAGTAACACCTCTAAATTTTATGTTTTCCTTAGAACAAATAATTTCAAATTGATCATATTTCATAGGAGCTAATTGAGAAATTATAAATCTTTCCCAAATAAGAGTATAAAGTTTTAATTGATTTTTATCTAGATATTTTGCTAAAAACTCAGGTGTATAATCAATATTTGTAGGTCTAATTCCTTCATGGGCATCTTGAACATTTTCTTGTTTTTTTGTAGATTTTTTCTTTTCAACTCCTAAATATTCATTTCCATAAGTTTTGATAATGAAATCTTTAGCCATATTTTTAGCTTCTTCAGAGATTCTAGTGGAATCTGTTCTCATATAAGTAATAAGCCCTTTATGATTACCATTAATATTAATTCCTTCATATAAATTTTGGGCTAATTTCATAGTTCTAGAAGCTCCAAATCCCAAATAAGAAGATGCTAATTGTTGAAGTGTACTTGTTTTTAATGGAACAGGTGGATTTTTAGTCTTCTTATTAATTTTAGCTTTTTCTACATTGAAATCAGCTTTATTAAAAGATTTAATTTTTTTAACCACTTCTTCATCTTTAAGTTTATCAATTTTTTTATCATCAACTTTGTATAAATTTAAATTTATATTGTTTTGAAATTCTCCATTAATATCCCAATATTTTTCAGGAATAAAAGCTTGTATAGAATTTTCTAATTCACAAATTAATTTAAGAGCAACTGATTGGACTCTTCCAGCACTGGTATTAGAAGAAATAGTTTTCCAAAGTAAAGGACTAATTCCATACCCAACTAGTCTATCAAGAATTCTTCTTGCTTGTTGAGCGTTAACTTTGTTAATATCAATTTTTTTTGGATTTTTAATAGCTTCAGTAATAGCTGAAGCAGTTATTTCATTAAATTCTATTCTGTTATTATCATTGTCATCTAACTTTAAAGTTTGAGCTATATGCCAAGCAATTGCTTCCCCTTCTCTATCTGGGTCAGAAGCAAGATAAACTTTTTCAGATTTTTTAGAAAGCTCTTTTAGAGTACGAGTAACATCTCCTTTTCCACGAATTGTTGAATATTTAGGAACAAATCCATTTTCAACATCAACTCCTAATTTACTTTTAGGTAAATCTCTAATATGCCCAAAAGAGGCAGTTACTAAAAATTTATCTCCTAATATTTTTTCAATTGTTTTAGCTTTAGCGGGGGATTCCACAATAACTAAATTTTTTTTTGGTGCTTTTTTTCTCGCCATTTTCCCATCCCTTCAAATAAACCTATTTAAATTATATTTATAGTATATGCTCTAATTATATTAGAACATACACAAAAAATCAATATTTCATTTAAAATCATTTATTTTTTTCGTCTATATTTACCACCACTAACACTAGTGATAGCATTTTTAATTTCCATATTTATAAGAAGTGCTAGTAGTATATTTGCTTTCATGCCAGTACTTAAAATAAGTTCATCTAAAGTTTTTTCAGTGGCAAGGTTATTATAGACTATGCTTTCTTCTTTTGTTAAGTTTAAATTACTTTTTTTAAAAAAACATTCCCAATTAAACTCTTTTAATATATCATTTCCGCAAGTAACAAGTTTTGCTTCAGAATTTTTGATTAAATTATTAGTCCCTAATGAAGCAGGAGAATAAATATCTCCAGGAACAGCAAAAACATCTCTTCCTTCTTCGATAGCTAATGATGCTGTGATTAAACTTCCACCTTTTTCTTTGCTTTCAACAACAAGAATACCCTTAGCTATTCCTGCAATAATTCTATTTCTCATTGGAAAATTAAAGGATAAAGGTTTTGTATTAAGTGGAAACTCAGATAAAATAAGTCCCTTCTCACTAACTTCATTCCAATATTTTTTATTTTCATATGGATAAATAACATTTAAACCAGATCCAACAATAGCAATTGTATTTCCCTTTTCTTCAAGAGTTGTTTTATGACAAATAGCATCAATTCCTAGAGCTAGTCCGCTAATAGTAGTTATTCCAGATTGAACAAGTTCTCTAGTAAATTTTTCGCAACAAATTTTTCCATAAGCTGTAGGTTTTCTTGTTCCTACAATAGCAATAATTTTATTTTTTAATAAGTTTATGTTTCCTTTATAATATAAGAATACTGGCGGATGAGAAATATTTTTTAAATAAATAGGATAATTATCATCCTTCAAAGAAATAATATTAATTTTATTTCTTTTTAATATTTCTAGTTCTTTGCTTAAGTTAACTTTTTTAGATTCATAAATTTTGTTAATATCTTCGTCTTTCAAACGAAAATAAATTTTTAATTGTTCTTTGCTTAGTTTAAAAATATCATTGTAATGGTTGAGCTTTCTCATTAAGTTAAGTATAATATTATCTTTTAAATTAATTAATCTTAATCTATACCAATCCATTTAAAGCCTCCTAATATTTAATTATTAATATAGGATTTTTTTAGAAGTTCTTTCATTAACTTAGAATTTGGATATAAATTTCTTCCTTGATTTAGAATTTCATTGGCTTTATTAAAGTCTTTTCTAAGAAGATAAATATTACCAAGTGCTAAATAAGATTCTTCAGAATTACTCATACTTTTATATTTAGTAAAATCAGAGAGAGCTTCTCTATATTGTCCTAAATTTCTGTAACAAATACCTCTTCCTAAATAAGGTTCACTTAAATTAGGTTCTCTATAAATAATTTCTCCATAGTAATTTATAGCATTGTTATAATTTCCTAAAAATTTATTTGTAACAGCAGCTCCAAAAAGGTTTTCAATAATATCAGTATTTTTACTAAAAATCATTCTAGCTTTTTCATATTGATGATTTTTAAAATATTGATTGCCAAGTAGATAAATTTCTTTTGGATTATCACTTATTTCTTCAAGATGTTCTTTAAATATTTTATTATAATATTTTAAAACAACAACAGCTTTTTCTCTAATAGTGATACTATCAACGATTTTTTCAATAGAAGCAATTTCTTTTGTTCTATGATCTCCTTTTTTAATATCAATTAAAGGAACAAAAAATTCTTTTTCTAATTTTGTTTCTTTATCAATATACTTAAATTGAATAGAAGTGTTGTTGATATTAGCTAAATTTTCTTCTGTAAAACTTTGGTTTTCGATAGTTTTTTCCTTTTTCACTTTGAATAATTTATCAAAAAAAGAAAAAGCAAGTTTTTCTTCAGCTAGGGTAGAAGTTCCTAAAGTTACTAAAAGTAACAGTGTAAATATTTTTTTCATTAATTTTTAATCTCCTTTATAGTACTAATTAATTCTCCATTATATAGTTTAGTTGAAATTTCATCTCCAACTTTTACATTATTACTTGATTTTAGTATTGAATTTTTGTATCTAGTTATTGAATATCCTCTTTTAAGAGTAGTCAAAGGATTTAAATTGATTAGTGTTTCTATTTTTAAATCAAGAAGTTGTTTTTTTCTTTCAAGATTTAAATTAATAGCTCTATTTAACTCCGACTCTTTTGAGACTAGATTTTCTTTATAATTGTTCAAATAATTTACAAAATTTTTAATTGTATAAGAATTTTTATAAAAACTTAAATCATTATTATAAGATATTAATTTATTTTCTATTAAATTTTCTATTTTATGTTTTCTATTATTAAGAATTTTAATAATTTCATATTTTGAAGGAATTGCAATTTCAGCACTTTGTGTTGGAGTAGCAGCTCGAACATCAGCAACTAAATCAGTAAGTAAAAAATCTATTTCATGACCAACTGCTGAAATTATAGGTGTTTTACAATTATAAAAAGCCATAGCGGTTTTTTCTTCATTAAAAGACCAAAGGTCTTCAATACTTCCTCCACCTCTACCAGCAATAATTAAATCAATTTCAGGGATTTTATCTAAAGTTTGGATTCCTTTTATAATTTCCTTTACAGAATTTTCTCCTTGAACTTTAGCAGGATAAAAATAGAAATTTAATCCCCCCATTCTTTTTCTAGCAGTAGTAACTATATCGTGGAATCCTGCTCCAATAGGAGAGGTTACAATTCCAATATTGACAGGAAATTTAGGTAAAGGTTTTTTATGAAGTTGGGAAAAATAACCTTTTTCTTCAAATGACTTTTTAACTTTATCAAGTTTTTCATAAAGTGCTCCTAACTTATTATCCTTTTCTATATGTCTTACAAGTATTTGAAGATTTCCTCTAGTCTCATAAAAGCCTACATCTCCAAATAAGGTTACTGCATCTCCTTCTTTTAAATCATTGGGTATTTTTTTTAACTTATAATTAAATGCAACACATTTTATTTGAGCTTTATTATCTTTTAAGGTGAAATAAAGATGGCCACTTCTATAATATGTAACACCTGATAGTTCACCTTTTAAAAAGAAATTATGGAAATTATTATTTGTTTCCACAAAGGATTTTATTAATTTATTAAATTCGCTAACTTTATAAATTCTATCTTCCATTTTTCTCCTTTTATTTAAAAATCAATTAACATTTCTTTTAATTTTAGCATTTTATCTCTTTTTTTAATAGCTTTTTCAAAATCAAATTCATCAGAAAGTTTTTTAATTTCTTTTTCAAGTTTTTTAATTTCTTTTTCTATATCCTTTTTAGAGGAATAAGTTATTAAGTTATCAAATTTATTCAAATCATTTTCAGAAATACCATAATCTAAATTTAAAATAGTTTTAGAAATTTCTTTGATAATATTTTCTGGATTAATATGATTTATTTTGTTATATTCTATTTGTTTATTTCTTCTTCTGTTAGTTTCAAGAATAGCTTCGTTCATGGATTTTGTAATAATATCTCCATAAAGAATAGCCTTACCATTTATATTTCTAGCGGCTCTTCCAATAGTCTGGATAAATGAACGGCGACTTCTTAAAAAGCCTTCTTTATCAGCTTCTAATATAGCTACCAAAGAAACTTCAGGTATATCTAGCCCTTCTCTAAGAAGATTTATTCCAACTAATACATCAATTTCTCCATTTCTTAATTCTTTTATTATTTCGATTCTTTCTAAAGTATCAATTTCAGAATGCATATATTTTACTTTTATTCCTAAGTTGGCATAGTATTCAGTAAGTTCTTCAGCTGTTTTTTTAGTTAAAGTTGTAATAAGAACTCTTTCATTAATTCTTGTTCTTAAATTAATTTCATTTAGCAAATCATCAATTTGATTAGTGGATTTTCTTATTTCAATTATAGGATCAGTAATTCCTGTAGGTCTTATTAATTGTTCTGCAATATAATTATTAGAAGCATTTACTTCAAATTCTCCAGGGGTCGCAGAAACAAAAATAGTTTGAGGACATAATTTTCTAAATTCTTTAAATTTTAAGGGCCTATTATCAAGAGCGGATTTTAGTCTAAATCCATTTTCTACTAAATTAGTTTTTCTAGAAAAATCACCTTTATACATTCCATTTATTTGAGGAACTCCAATATGAGATTCATCAATAACAAGTAAAAAATCCTTTGGGAAATAGTCAATTAAAGTATCTGGTCTATCTCCAGGTTTTTTAAAGGTAAGATACCTTGAATAATTTTCGATTCCTTTACAATGACCAATTTCCTTAATCATTTCAATATCATATTTAGTTCTTTGTTCAAGTCTTTGAGCTTCTAATAGTTTTCCTTCTTTTTTAAAATTATTAATTTCAATTATTAAATCTTTTTTTATTTCAGAAATAATAGAATCAAGCTCACTACTTTCAGTAACATAGTGATTTGCTGGTGGAATGATAATCCTTTGTAAGTTTTTTTTAATTTTTTGTCCAGAAAGAGTATCAATTTCAGAGATTTCTTCTAAATCATCTCCAAAATATTCTAGTCTGTAACCAATTTTCATAGATGCAGGATATATATCAATAACATCTCCTTTTATTCTAAACTTTCCTCTTTCAAAGGAGATATCATTTCGTTCATATCTTAAATTTACTAAAGATTGAATAAGTTTTTTTCTATTATAACCTGTTTTTAAATCAAGAGGAATAGTAAGCTTTTTATATTTCTCAGGAGATCCTAATCCATATATAGCAGAAACAGAAGCTACAATAATAACGTCTTTTCTATTAATTAAAGCTGCAGTTGCAGCATTTTTCAATCTATCAATTTCATCATTTATGGAGGAATCTTTTTCAATATATGTGTCAGTTGATTTTATATATGCTTCTGGTTGGTAGTAATCATAATAAGAAACAAAATATTCTACCGCATTTTCAGGAAAAAATTTTTGATATTCTTGGTATAATTGAGCAGCTAAAGTTTTATTAGGAGCTAATATTAAAGTTGGTTTATTAACATTTTTAATGACATTTGCAATGGTAAATGTTTTTCCAGAACCTGTAACTCCTAATAATATTTGATCAGAAATATTATTTTTTATATTATTTGTTAATGTTTCAATTGCTTTAGGTTGATCTCCAGTGGGATAAAAATTAGATTTTAATTTAAACATAGTCTCACCTCAATAAAAAGATAATTTAAAAAAGCCAATCTATTGATTGGCAGTGAGTATAATTTATTCTTCTTCAACATTTTCAATGATTTTTAAAACTTTTTTACTGTGATTTTCCTCTGCAATATCTTTTGGTAATTGATCAAAATCATTTTCTTGACGTAAATCAGCCCCATATTTTAGTAGTAATTCAAAAATCTGATCAAAATCTAATCTAGCAGCTATATGCAAAGGTGTTTCTTCTTTTTTATTTTCAATATTTGGATCAGCTCCGTGATATAGTAAAACTTCAACAAAATTAATCTTCTTTTTTAAAACTGCAAAGTGAAGAATAGTATTTCCTTTATTATCTGTTTCTTCAACAGCCGAAATACTCAGATTTTCCTCAAAATTTTCTAAATCATTATTTTCTAAAAACGTTAACAACTCCATTATTTATTACTCCTAGTTATATTAAAAATTATATTTTATATTATCTATTATACTATAAAAATTATTAAATTCAAGTATTAATAACCATTTTCTTCTAAAAAAAGTGGGGGAAGAAATTTAAGAATAGATTTTCTACCCTTTGAAGCCTGTATTAATACTAAGTTAGAATCACTTGTTTTGTTAAAATATACAAATTGAACTTTAGAAATTGAAAGTCCAATATTTTCAAATTCTTTTGCAATTTCTAAAAATCTAAAGCTTCTGTGAATTAAGAAGATTTCTCCTCTAGGTTTTAGTAATCTTTTGCAGTTTTTAGCAAAAGAAGAAAGATTTAAACAAATTTCATGTCTAGAGATTTGTTTATTTTCATTGGTAGAAATTTTTTTTCCGTCTAAAACCATATATGGAGGATTTGAAATAATATAATCAAATGAATTGCCTTCTTTTAAATTATTAACATCTCCTAAAACAGGTTTAATAATCTTTTCTAGATTATTTTCTTTAAGATTTTTCTTAAACAGCTCAAAAGATTTTTTTTGAATTTCAATTCCTGTAATATTAGTCATATTCTTCTTTTTAGCTAGAAGAATTGGAATGATTCCACATCCACTTCCAATATCTAGTATTTTTTTATTAGAATTACCATTAAAAAAATCAACTAAAAGTATAGGATCAACAGAAAATCTAAAGCCGTCTTTATATTGATATATATTAGTTCCATCTTTAAAAGTGGTTATATCTGTATTCCTCATAATTATTCCTTTTCAAGCAAATTTAAGTGTTTTTCTTCGTGCTTGTTAGGAGTTTCGTTTTGAATTTTTTTAGTCTCTTTTTTATTAAATTTAACTTCATGAATATCAAATTTAGTAATTCCTTGGTTTGGAACATCAACATATAAAAATTCATTTAATGGATTAATACTGATAACTTTACCATCCCCTTTATTAGTTTTAACATATTGATTAACTGCCGGGAAATTTCTAAGTGCTTTTTCATATTGAGAATATTCATAGTTAATGCAACATAATAATCTTCCACAAACACCAGATATTTTAGCAGGATTAATAACAAGTCCTTGATCTCTAGCCATTTTAATAGAAACAGAATTAAATTTATTTATAAAAGTTCTACAACATAATTCTTTTCCGCATACTCCTATATCTCCAAGAATTCTAGCTTCATCCCTGACACCGATTTGTCTTAATTCTATTCTAAGTTTAAAGATATTAGCAAGGTCTTTTACAAGATCTCTAAAATCAATTCTTCCTTCAGCTGTGAAATAAAAAATAAGTTTTGTTTTATCAAAAGTAAATTCAGTATTAATAAGTTTCATAGGAAGATCGTGTTTTTTTATTTTTTCTTTACCAACAGTGTAAGCATTTTTAGCTTCTTCTTTTAATTGATAATATTTTTCAATTTCTTCTTTGCTTGCCTTTTTTAAAACAGGTTTTAAAGGTAATACAAGATGTTTTTCAGATAAAGTCATAGGAGTATTGTAAACAGTTCCTATTTCTTGCCCTCTGATAGTATCAACAATTACTTTATCTCCTTTTTTATAAGTTTCATTTTCATCAATTACTTCAAAATAATATCTTTTTCTTGTTATTTCAAAAATTATTCCTAAAACTTTGAAAAATTTTTCTTCTTGTTTTTCTTGAGAATTTTCATCTTTTTTTTGAGCTTCTACTTTTGGAGCAGGTATTTTAGAAATATTTTTTTCAACTTTTTTTTCAGGTCTTTTTTTATTGTTAAAACTTTGTTTAGTTTCTTTTAATTCTTTGTTTTCAACAGTTATTTTTTGTTTGTTGTTATTATTATTTTTATCGAATTTTTTATTAAATCTTTTTTTTGAATTTTTATCAAATTTTTTATGAGTAACTTTATTATCTTTATTAACTTTGTTATCTTTATTCTCTATAATTTTTTTATTTTCTTTTATATCGTTCATTAATCCTCCATTTATAAAATTCCTTCTTCTAAAAAACTGAAATAAGAATCTTTACCTATTATTATATGATCAATTATATTAACATCTACCATTTTAAAAAAGTTTTCCATATTTTTGGTAAGCTCAATATCTTTCCTTGAGGGATAAGTATTCCCAGAAGGATGATTATGAGCAAAAATTATAGAACGAGCATTATGGAAAAGGACTCTTTCTAAAATTTTTCTGGGGTAGATAGCACTTTTATCAATAGTTCCTGTAAATAATGTTTCAAAACTTATTATTCTATTAGCTGAATCTAAAAAAAGAACTTTAAAAGCTTCATTTTTATCAAATCCGATATTATTTTTAAGATAGTTAATAAGTTGATTTTTTGTTTTTAATTCTAAATTTAAATTTTCTTTTTTTATTTTATCCTCAAAGGAATAAAGATTTAAATCTCCTAGTAATTTTAAATAAATAGCAATTCTTTCACTTATTCCTTCAAATTGAGATAAAACAGTAGTATCTGCTTTAAAAACTTTTTCTAAAGTATTAAAATATTTTATTAAAGTTTTTGCTAATTCTTTAGTATCTTTTCTTGGAATGACAAAAGTAAGTATTAATTCTAAGACTTCGTAATCCAAAAGACTTTTATATCCAGAAGATAGATACCTTTTTCTTAATCTTTCTCTATGGCCTAAATAAGTTTTATTTTTGGACATATTACATCAAACTCCTATTTACTAAAAAGTTCATATATTTCATTAGGTGTTTTCATTGTTTTATAAATATCAATCGCAGACTTAATCATAGGATGTGCTAATACAGCTCCAGTTCCTTCTCCTAATCTCATATTCATAAAAAGAAAAGGTTTAAGACCTAATTCATCAATAACTAATTGCATTCCTGGTTCTTCGCTTAAATGAGTTATAAGAATGTAGTTTTTAATTAGAGGATTTAATTTGCAAGCTACCAAAGCAGCAATAGCTGAAATAAATCCATCAACAAGCATTATTTTTTTACATTTAGCAGCTCCTATATAAAGACCAACTAAGAATGCAATATCAAGACCACCAACACAAGCTAGTATTTCTAATGGATTTAATTGAAAAGTGTTATATTTTATACAACTTTCAAATATAATTTTCTTTTTCCGACAAAGTTTTTCATCAGAAAGACCTCCGCCTCTCCCTACAGCAGTTTCAATACTACATTTAGTAAGGGAATATAGGATAGCAGAAGAAGTGGTAGTATTTCCTATTCCCATTTCTCCATTTGAAAAAATATCATATTTATTTTCTAAACCCTCCATCATAATAATACCGTTTTCAATAGTTTCAATTACTTGTTCTTTTGTCATAGCTTCTTTTTTATGAAAGTTATGAGTCCCTTTTATAGTTTTAAAATCATATAAATTTTTAGAATGAATATTCAAATCTTCACATATTCCAACATCAGCTAATTTAAAATCGATATCTAAATTTTTGCACATTATACTTATTGCTGCTAAATCACTTAACATAGCTTTAGAAACTAAGGAAGTGTATTCTTTAGGACAAGAAGAAACTCCTTCTTCAACAATTCCATTATCAGCAGAAGCTACAATATGGCAAGGTCTTAAATGAAGTTTTTCTAATCTGTTTTCAAAAATACCAGAAAGTTGTTTTAAGATATCCTCTAATTTTCCTAAACTTCCAATAGGTTTCATTTTTGAATTTAAAACTTTTTCACATAAATCTATAGAATTTTTATTTAAAGGAGTTATTTCCTTTAAACTTTCTTCAAATCTTTTCATAAGTTAATTTCATCCTCCGATATTAAATCCTGCTAAGATTGGAAAATTATTTTCATCAAATTCAATAATAATAATACCACAATTATTAACTTTAAATTTCCAGTAAGCATCTAAATTGCCAGAAAAATAATAACTTAAAACTGTACATATAATTCCCCAATGGGTAACAATCAAGTAATTTAAATTTTTATCCAAAGAATTAATAAATTCAACAGCTCTTTTTTGCAAAACTAAAGGACTTTCTCCAGTTTTGAAATCATAAGTTTTCCAGTTTTTAGTAGCTATTTCTAATTCTTTAGGATATTTTTTTGAAATTTGATTATAGGATAATCCTTCGAAAATTCCAAAATTTAGTTCTCTAATTTTATCAGAAATTTCTATATTTAAATTTTTATAATTTAAAATTTCAGCTGTTTCATAAGCTCTTTTCAAATTACTGGAAAAGATTTTGTCATAATCGAGATTCTTTACTATATCATAAGCCTTTTCAGCCTGTTTTATACCAGTATTATTTAATTCAGGATCAAGAATTCCATGATAAAGATTATCTTTATTCATATCAGTTTCGCCGTGTCTAATCAAAATAATTTTACTCATAAGAACTCCTTTAGAAACTAAATGATATATACAATCCTAAAAGGAATAGTATTTCAGATAATTCTAAAATAGCTCCTAAAGTATCTCCTGTAATTCCTCCAATTTTTCTATCCATAAGTTTAGCAAAATAAATACCAAGTACATGAATAACAAAAGTAATATTAACTAAATGTATTGGATTTAAAACAGGAAATAAGATTCCTTGTATTAAAAATAAAAACACTAAAGATGTAAGTACAGCAAAAGTTGCCCCTTGCCTACTTGTTTCTTTTACAAAATCTTTTGCCATGCCCATAGATTTTGCATATTTTCCAACAGCACAATTAAGAGTACTATTTGCTCTAGCTATTACTGGAGTCATAAGAACAGCTATTCCCATTCCTTGAAATCCAAAACTAGTTTCTAGACCAGCAAGTAATAAAATCTTAAATAAGAAATAAATTATTAAAGATAAAGCTCCATTTGTACCAAGTCTAGAATCCTTCATTATCTCTAACATTTTTTGTTTGCTACGGTAGCTAAAAATACCATCAAAAGTATCTGCTAATCCATCAAGATGTAAACCTCCAGTTATAATTACTTCAGCTAAAACTAAAATAGCTGCAAGAATATAAGGGGAAGGTATAATTATTCTTCCAAAGTAATATATAATATAAAGTAAAGCTCCAATTATAATTCCAACAAATGGAAAGAATTTCATGCTACTTCCTAATTTTTTAGAGTCATATTCAGGCTCTATAGGGATAGGAAATCTAGTCATAAATTTTAATAGTAAAATAAATCCTTTCATAAATCCTCCTAAGTGTTATTTCAACTTCATAGGCAAACCAGAAACTATAAAATAAGCTTCTTCTGATTGTGCAGCTACGAGTTGGTTAAGTTTACCATTTATATCTCTAAAAAATCTTCCAAGAGGGTAATCAGGAATACTTCCCATCCCAACCTCATTGGAAACTATTAAGATATCAATGTCATTTTCTTTGACAAAATTAATAAGAGAATTAACCTCTTTAATAATTATTTCTCTTATATTGTCTACATCTTTAGGTGTAGCCTTGTCCCAAACTATATTATTTTCCAGAAGCATATAGTTTGTAATTAAATTTGTTAAGCAATCAAGTAGAATAACATCATATCCTTGAATATGTTTTTTTAAAATATTCTTTAGACTTTTATAGTTTTCGATTGTTTTCCAATTTTTACCTCTTTGTTTTTTATGTTTTTCTATTCTATCTTTCATTTCTTCATCAAAAGGAATTCCAGTAGCTAAATAAATTTTTTTCGAATAATTTTCTTTAATATATTTTTCTGAAAAAAAACTTTTTCCACTGCGAGCTCCTCCGCTTACATAAATTACTTTTCCCAAGGTTAACATCCTCCTAAATAAAAAATATTTATATTGATAATTATAACATATATTTAAATAAAATTCTCAAAATAAAAAGAGCAATTATTATAATTGCTCTTTTTATTTTTTATAATTTTATTTGCTGTTTAATCTATCCTCTAAATCTTTACCCACTCTAAATTTAATATATTTTTTAGGAGTAATTTTGATAGATTCACCAGTTCTAGGATTTCTTCCTTCTTTTCTTTTAGTAGTTCTTCTTTCAAAAGTACCTAATCCTCTAAAAATTAAAACTTCATCAGCTTCTAGAGCGTCTTTCATAGTTTCAATAAATAATTCAACTTGTCTTTTAGCTTCTTCTTTGCTTTTTAATTCAGCTTTAACCATAAACAATTCTGCAAATTCTTTCTTTTTCATAAAAATCTCCTTTTTAAAAATGAATAGATAAAAAACATAAAACTCACCCTAATTACTTTATTATGACTAAGAAATAAAGTGTTTAGTTTAAAAAAAACAAAAAATTTTTTTTTGAAAATTTTTGAATGAGAATTTTTCTGAAGTTACACAAATAAAAAAAATAAAATATTTTATTTTAGGAGTTGAAAAAAAATAAAAAGTATGATACCCTAGGGTTAATTAATTGAATAGATAGCTTATATAAAGGTCATAATACGGATGACAAGTTTCTACCTACTAACCTTAAATTAGTAGACTATAAGCACAAAGATATAATGAAAAACTTCGTTGTAGCTAAGTTGCTTTTTCAAATGATTGGTGTAATCATTTGTTTTTTTTGTAGATGTTAAAAAAGGGAGACTAAGCGATGTTTTTTATTTTTTTTATTAAAATAAAAGAAGTTTTAAAAAAGACAAAGAATAGATTAATAAACGTCATAAATATGAGGGAGAGTGTGCCCTTGATTTATGACGTTTTTTTATTACTGTAAGTTAAAAAATTAAAATAAATTATTTGGAGGTAAATATGTCAATAGTTAGTGTTATTATGGGAAGTAGATCAGATCTTCCAACTATGGAAAAAGCTGTTGAAATGTTAGAAGTGTTTGGTATAGATTATGAAGTTAAAATAATTTCAGCGCACAGAACACCAGATTTAATGTATGATTATGCAAAAAAAGCAAGAAAAAGAGGTATAAAAGTAATAATAGCAGGTGCAGGTGGAGCTGCTCATCTTCCAGGGATGGTAGCAGCTTTAACAACTTTACCAGTTTTAGGAGTTCCAATAAAATCAAGAGCTTTAAATGGAAAAGACTCATTATTATCAATAGTTCAAATGCCAGGTGGTATACCTGTAGGGACTTTAGCTATAGGAGCTGCGGGAGCTAAAAATGCTGGAATTTTAGCAGCTGAAATAATTGGATTAATGAACGAAGAAGTTGCAAAAAAAATTATTAAATTTAGAGATGAGCAGAAAAATAAAGTTTTAGAAACAAGTGAGGTAACTTTGTAATGGTTATTGAAAAAGGTAAAAATATAGGAATTTTAGGTGGAGGTCAATTAGGAAAAATGCTTTGTGAAAGTGCAAGTAAAAAAGGCTATAATACAATAATTTTAGATCCAGGAAAAGATGCTTGTGCAAGTAAAGCTTCAAATAGTCATATAATTGGAGAATATAACGATAAGGAAAGTATTTTAAAGATAACAAAAAAATCAGATGTAATAACTTATGAATTTGAGAATGTAACTTCTGAATCAGTAGATATAATAAAAAATAATGGTGGCTATATTCCTCAAGGAATAGAGCCTTTATATGTAAGTCAAAATAGATTAAGAGAAAAAAGAAAAATAAATGAATTAGGAATAAAAACAGCAAAATTTAAAGCTGTAGATAAAAATAATTCTTTAGATGAGGCAATAGATGTTATTGGTTATCCAAGTATATTAAAAACTTCTACTGGAGGGTATGATGGAAAAGGTCAATGGATTATAAAAAATGAGCAAGATAAAAAAATAGTAAATGAAAAATTAAAAGAGATATTTAAGGAAAGAGAATATATATTAGAGAAAATGATAAGTTTTGAATGCGAATTATCTTGTTTTGTTGTAAGAAGTACAGATGATAGTTTGTCTGTTTTTCCAGTGGCAGAAAATATTCATAAAAAAGGAATTTTACATTTAACTATAGTGCCTGCTAGAATTTCCAATGAAACAGAGGAGAGAATAAAGATAATAAGTAAAGAAATTATAAAGGGATTAAACTTTGTAGGACCTTTAGCAATTGAATATTTTTATGGAAATGATGGAGAAATTTATGTTAATGAAATAGCTCCAAGGCCTCATAATTCTTTTCATTATACAATGGATGCTTGTGATTGTTCACAGTTTGATATGCATATTGACGCTATTTGTGGGAAAAAGTTAAAGACTCCTAAACTTTTAAAAAAAGTAGTGATGTTAAACATATTAGGACAAGATGTAGAAAATATAGAAAAATGTTCATTTAAAGATGAAGAGAAATTACATATGTACAATAAAGGAGAAGCTAAATTAAATAGAAAAATGGGACATTTGAATATATTAGGAAATGATATAGATGAAATATTAGAAAGAATTAATGAAATATACTAATTTAATAATGAAAATATAAGGAGAAAAAAGTGAATAGAAGAATATACGTTTCTAAAAAAGAAGAATTTAGAGTTGAAGGAAAGTCTCTTTTAAACGAATTAAAGGAAAACTTACATGAAGATGGATTAAGAAATTTAAGATTATATAATGTATATGATGTTTTTAATTGTGAAAATGAAGATATCGAACTTTTAAAGTCTAAAGTTTTATCAGAAATAGTGACAGATAATGTATATGATGAGGTTGACTTGATTGATAAAAATTATATTGCTATAGAAAATTTGCCTGGTCAATATGATCAAAGGGCAGATTCAGCAGAGCAATGTTTAGTTTTATTGAATAATAAAGATAATGTTCAAATTAAAAGTGGAAGGGTAATTGTAATAGAAGGAGAAATAAAATCCTTTGAGAAAATAAAAAAATATATAATAAATCCAATAGAAACAAGAGAGAAGGATTTAAGCATATTAAATAATGAAGAAGATATTACAATTGAAGATGTACCAATTATAGAAGGATTTGTAGAATATTCTGAAAAAAAATTAGAAGATTTTATAGAAGAGAATGGACTTGCTATGAGTTTAGCTGATTTGAAACATATTCAAGATTATTTTATAAATGAAAAGAGAAATCCAACAGACACTGAAATAAAGGTTTTAGATACTTATTGGTCAGATCATTGCAGACATACAACTTTTGAAACTTATTTAAAAAATATTAAAATAGGTAAAAGCCATATGACAGAAGCTATACAAAAGTCATATGATAAATATATGGAATTAAGAGAAAAAGTACATGGGAATAAAAAACCTATGACCCTAATGGATATGGGAACAATAGGTGGTAAATATATGAGAAAAATTGGTAAATTAGATGATCTTGAAATTACAGAAGAAATAAATGCTTGTAGTGTTGAAGTTAATGTTGATGAAGATGGGAAAATAGAAAAATGGTTATTGATGTTTAAAAATGAAACTCATAATCATCCTACAGAAATAGAACCATTTGGTGGAGCTTCTACTTGTGTAGGAGGAGCTATAAGAGATCCATTATCAGGAAGATCATATGTATACCAAGCTATGAGAATAACAGGAGCAGGAGATATATGTGAAAAAATAGAAAATACATTGCCTAATAAATTACCTCAAGTAAGAATTTCAAAAGGAGCAGCTCACGGATATTCTTCTTATGGAAATCAAATAGGATTAGCTACAACTTTTGTAAATGAAATATATCATGAAGGTTACAAAGCAAAAAGAATGGAAGTAGGTGCAGTTGTAGGTGCAGTTAAGAAAGAATATGTTTTAAGAGAAGAGCCTAAACCAGGAGATATAATTCTTGTTTTTGGTGGAAAAACAGGAAGAGATGGAGTAGGAGGAGCTACAGGATCATCAAAAGAACATACAGATTCATCTTTAACAAAATGTTCTTCAGAAGTTCAAAAAGGTAATGCTCCAGTAGAAAGAAAAATTCAAAGAGCTTTTAGAAATCCAGAAGTGACTAAGCTTATAAAAAAATCCAATGATTTTGGAGCAGGTGGAGTATCAGTTGCCATAGGAGAGTTAGCAAGAGGAATAGAAGTTGATTTAGATAAAGTTTCTGTTAAGTATTTAGGTCTTAGTGGGACAGAACTTGCTATTAGTGAATCTCAAGAGAGAATGGCAGTTGTAGTAGCCCCTGAAAATGTAGAAAAATTTGGTGAATTATTAAAAAAAGAAAATTTAGATATAAATAAAGTAGCTAAAGTTACAGAAAATGAAGATTTAATAATAAAATTTAGAGGGAAAACTATAGTTAATTTGTCTAGAGAGTTTTTAGATACAAATGGAGTTACTCAGGAACAAGACATAGAAGTTGTACCGTTAAAAGATAAAAATATATTTAAAGTTGATAAAACAGGAGATTTAAAAGAAAAGTTAAAAGAAATATTAAAAGAAATGAATGTTGCTTCTCAAAGAGGAATGGTTGAAATGTTTGATGCTACAGTTGGAAGATCTACTGTATTAATGCCTTATGGTGGAAAATATCAATTAACAGAAAGTGAAGCTAGTGTGCAAAAATTTCCAACAAAAGGATTTACAAATACAGCTTCTATAATGGCTTATGGATTTAATCCTTATATATCTGAAAAATCTCCATATTTAGGAGCTATATATGCAGTTATAGAATCACTAGCTAGAATAACAGCTGTTGGTGGAGATTTTACAAAGGCGAGATTGACATTTCAAGAATATTTTGAAAAATTAGGTAAAGATAAAACAAGATGGGGAAAACCATTTATGGCTTTATTAGGTGCATTAGAAGCACAAGTTGAATTTAAAACACCTGCAATAGGTGGAAAAGATAGTATGAGTGGAACTTTTAAAGATATTGATGTTCCTCCTACATTAATTTCCTTTGCTGTGGTGACAGAAAATGTAAATAATATAATTTCTTCTGAACTAAAAGAAAAAGGAAATTATATCTATTTAATAAAGCCAGAATATCAAGATGATTTTACTCCAGTATATTCTAGTTTAAAAGAGAACTTTAAAAATGTAAAAGAAGGAATAAAAGAGAAGAAAATTGTATCAGCTTCAGTAGTTAAATTTGGAGGAGTGGCAGAAGCCTTAATGAAAATGTCATTTGGAAATAAATTAGGAATTAATGTAGAAACTGAAGAAAATTTATTTGATTTATTACCAGGAGGAATAATTGTAGAATCAGAGGAGAAATTAGATTTTGGAATTTTATTAGGAGATGTTAAGGATAATCAAATTATAAAAATAAACGAAGCTGAATTAAGTTCAGAAGAAGCTATAAAAATTTGGGAGACAAGATATTCAAAAATTTATCCCACTAAAAGTCATGAAATAAAAAGTAAACTAATAATTCCAGATAAAAAAATTGTAAATATGCCTCAGAAAGCTAAAAGATTATATGATGAGCCTAAAGTTTTAGTGATTACATTTCCAGGAACTAACTCAGAATATGATACAGCAAAAGCTTTTGATAGAGCAGGTGGAAAATCAGAAATTTTTGTTATTAATAATTTAACAGTTAAAGATATGAAAAAATCAATGGAAGACTTAGCTAATAAAATTTTAGAAGCTCAAATAATTGCTATTCCAGGTGGATTTAGTGCTGGAGATGAGCCCGATGGATCAGGGAAGTTTATAACAAACATATTATCTAATGAAAAAATAAAAATATCAATTAAGAAATTTTTAGAAAATGAAGGACTTATGCTAGGGATATGTAATGGATTCCAAGCTTTAATAAAATCAGGATTATTACCTTATGGAGATATGGATAAGCTAAATGAAAATTCTCCTACATTATTTAGAAATGATATTAATCGTCATGTTTCTAGAATGGCATATACTAGAATTTCTTCTAATTCTTCCCCTTGGTTATCATCTTTTGAAATAGGAGATGTTTTCCCAATGACTCTATCTCATGGAGAAGGTAAATTTGTAGTTAGTGATAAATTTGCTGATGAATTATTTAAAAATGGGCAAGTGGCAACTCAGTATTGTGATTTAAATGGAGAACCAACTTTAAATCCAGAATATAATTTAAACGGCTCATATTATGCTATAGAAGGAATAACTTCTGCAGATGGAAAAATATTAGGTAAAATGGGACATTCTGAAAGATATGAAGAAGGATTATACAAAAATATTTATGGAGAAAAAATGCAAGATATCTTTAAAAATGGAGTTAATTTCTTTAAAAAATAAAAGGGAGTTGTGGAATAAAATGATTAAAGGATTAGAGGAGCTATTAGAAAATAAAATAGTGGAAGAATGCGGAGTTTTTGGAATATACAATGTGAAAAATGCAAGTCAATTAACATATTATGGTTTACATGCTCTTCAACACAGAGGACAGCAAGGATCTGGAATAGCTACTTTTGATGGAGAAAAAATTTCTAGATATAGAGGGGAAGGGTTAGTAATTGAGATTTTTAATAGTGAGAATATTTCTCAATTAAAAGGAAATTACGCTATCGGACATGTTAGAATGGGGAGTGATAAAGCACCAGGAATAGAAAATATTCAACCTTTATTAGTTAGATCTCATACAGGAGATTTTACAGTAGCTCATAATGGAAGAATAATTAATTATGAACAATTAAGGACTCAATTAGAATATGAAGGAAGTATATTTCAAACTTCTTCAAGCAGTGAAATAATATGTCATTTAATTCAAAAACAAACAGGGACATTTACAGAAAAAATAAAAAAAGCAGTTGAAAAATTAGAAGGATCATTTGCTTTTGTAATAATGACAGAAAAAAATATTTATGCAATAAGAGATAAAAATGGTTTTAGTCCTCTTGCAATAGCGAAACTTGATGATGGTTTTGTAATTAGTTCAGAAACAGTTGGTTTTGAGATGATAAATGCTCAAATAATAAGAGATGTAAAACCTGGAGAAATAATAAAGATAGGTAAGAAAGGATTACGTTCTATAATGTATGCAGAAAGTACTCAAAGTAAAATGTGTGCGATGGAATATATCTATTTAGCTAGACCAGATAGTAACATAGATGGAATAAATGTTCATTCATCTAGAAGAAAATGTGGTAGAGTATTAGCAGAAGAATTTCCTTGTGAAAATGCGGATATAGTTATAGGAGTTCCTGATTCATCTTTATCTGCAGCTATGGGGTATTCAGATGGATCTAAATTACCTTATGAAATAGGACTTATAAAAAACAGATATATAGGTAGAACTTTTATACAACCTACCCAAGAAGAAAGAGAAAAAGGAGTTAAAATGAAGTTATCTCCTGTTTCCAATACAATAAAAGGGAAAAGTATAGTTTTAGTCGATGACTCTATAGTGAGAGGGACAACTAGTAAATATATAATAAAACTTTTAAAGGAAGCAGGAGCTAAAGAAGTACATGTAAGGATTGCTTCTCCAGCTATGATAGCTCCTTGTTTCTATGGAGTAGATACTTCTTCTTTAAAAGATTTAATAAGCGCAAGAATGTCTGTTGAAGAGCTAAGAGATTATATAGGAGCAGATTCTTTAGCTTTTTTATCAAATGAAGGTTTAAAAAAAGGGTTAGGAAATAATATATGCAGTGCTTGTTTTGATAGAGAATACCCAACGTATTTGTTCGATTTAGATAAAAATTTTAAAAAAGAATTGAAGGAATTGGAAAAAAACAAATAAAGTAAAAAAGAGGTAGTTTTCAGACTACCTCTTTTTTATGGTATACTTGAATTGGAAGAATACTTGAGGGGGTTAATCATGGAAAAAAATATGTATACTAAAATATTGAATGGAATTAGTGAAGGAGTTTATTTTGTAGATGTTAATAGAAAAATAAATTTTTGGAATAAAGCTGCAGAAGATATAACAGGATACAGGAAGTCAGAAATTATTGAAAAGCATTGTTATAATAATATTTTAAATCATGTGGATGATAAAGGAAATCACTTATGTATGAACGGATGTCCATTGTTGGAAACAATAAAAGATGGAAAATCAAGAGAAATGAAAGTATATTTAAGACATAAAAAAGGATACAGAGTACCAGTGATAGTAAAAGTAATGCCAATTTACGATAAAGGAGAAGTTATAGGAGCTGTAGAAACTTTTACAGATATTTCTCCTAATAAAATGCTTTTAAAGTCAAATAATGATTTAATGGATAATATTTTTAGAGATGAATTAACAAAACTTCCTAATAGAAAATATTTAAACTCACATTTAGATTCTGTTATGCTTAAGTATAAAAATTTAAATACTGGTTTTGGAGTAATGTTTTTGGATATAGATTTTTTTAAAAAAGTTAATGATACCTATGGACACGATGTGGGAGATGAAGTTTTACAAATGATTGCCAAAGTATTTAATAATTCTTGTAGAGATAATGATGTTATAGGTAGATGGGGTGGAGAAGAATTTATTGGAGTTTTTGAAAATGTGGATGAAAATAAATTAATTGAAATTGCAAACAGAATAAGAGTATTAGTAGAAAACAGTGAGCTCAATTTAGAAAAAGGGAAAATTAAAGTAACAATTTCCATAGGTGTTTCTTTGATTAAAGAGGAAGATAGTATAGGAACTCTAGTAAAAAGAGCAGATGAAGGAGTTTATTTAGCTAAAAAAAATGGAAGAAATAGAGTGGAATTTAAAAAATAATATTAATATTATTTTTATAGTTGTAAAAATAATAAAAATATGTTATTCTTAGGAAGTAAATAGATAGATAGAAGTTTACGCTTATATAATAGCCGTGATATGGACGGCGAGTTTCTACCTGCAACCTTAAATTGACAGACTATAAGCAAAAGAATACAATATAGACAGGGTGACTGTCTTTTTATTTCATTGTAATTATTTTGCTTTGTAATGGTTGGTGTAATCATTTGTTAAAAAAGGAGATAAATACAATGTTTTTTATTTTTGGTGTAAAAATAAAAAGAATAATAATAAATATTTCCAGAATATTTAAACTAGTTAAGTTTGGAAATATTTTTGTGTGCAAAGAAAAAAGTTTAAAAAATTTAAAAAATAATATAGAGGTTTCGAAAGGGGAACGCTATAAAATTATTATGCCTTAGAGCTAATATTTTGTAGCGTATTTTTTTATTTGAAAATAAATTTTGGAGGAAAATAAAATGGTAGAAAATTACATGGAAGATGTTAAGAGTAGTAAAAAGTATGCTGAGTCTGGTGTTAATTTAGAAGCTGGTTATGAGTCTGTAAGAAGAATAAAATCTCATGTTGAGAAAACTAAAGTTAAAGGAGTTATGGATAGCATAGGAGCTTTTGGTGGAATGTTTGATCTCTCTAGTTTAGGTTATAAAGAACCTGTATTAATAAGCGGAACAGATGGAGTAGGAACAAAATTAATGTTAGCTTTTGAAATGAATAAACATGATACCATTGGGCAAGATGTAGTAGCTATGTGTGTAAATGATGTATTGGTTCAGGGAGCTATGCCTATATTTTTTCTAGATTATATAGCAGTAGGTAAGAATTTTCCAGAGCAAATAGAACAAATAGTAAAAGGAGTTTCAGATGGATGTCTTTTATCAGAGTGTGGATTAATTGGAGGAGAAACTGCAGAAATGCCAGACATGTATGATATTGGCGATTATGACCTTGCAGGATTTTGCGTAGGAGTAGTTGAAAAATCAAAATTAATAACTGGAGAAAAAGTAAAAAAAGGAAATAAAATAATAGGAATTCCTTCTTCAGGTGTTCACTCTAATGGCTTTTCTCTTGTTAGAAAAATAGTAATGAAGGATAATGAGTTTGACTTGAATGCTTATAAAGAAAGATTTGATGGAAAAACTTTAGGAGAAACACTTCTTACTCCAACTAGAATATATGTTAAAACAATAAAAAAATTATTAGAAAAGGTTGAAATAAATGGAATGTGTCATGTTACTGGGGGAGGATTTTATGAAAATATTCCTAGAATACTTCCTGATAAATTAAGAGCTAAGATAGATACTAAAGCAATAAATACTCCTGAAATTTTTAAATTTTTAGAAGAAAAAGGAAATTTAGAAAAAGAAGAATTATATAATGTCTTTAATATGGGGATTGGATTTATTTTAGTAGTTGAAGAGAATAAAATAGAGAAAATTATGGAAGAATTGGAAAATTTAGGTGAAAAACCTGTAATTCTTGGAGAAATAATAGATGGAGAAAAAGGAGTAGAGCTAGAATGGTAAAAATTGCAGTATTTGCTTCTGGTAATGGAGGGAATTTTCAAAGTATTGTAGAAAAAAGTAGAACTATTGATCTTATAAATTATTCAGTAGAACTTTTAATAGTTGATAAAAAAGATGCATATGCTAAAAATAGAGCTGAGAAATTAGGGATACCTTGTTATACAATAATTCCTAAGGAATTTTCTAGTAAAGCTAAATACGAAGAAAAAATAATAGAAATTTTAAAAGAAAAAGAGATAGAATTAATAGCTTTAGCAGGATATATGAGAATAATATCTTCTACTTTATTAAAAGAATACGAAAATAGAATTATAAACATTCATCCAGCTTATTTGCCTAACTTTCCAGGGAAAGATGGGATAGGGGATGCCTTTAAAGCGAAAGTTGCAGAGACGGGAGTAACTATTCATTATGTAGATGAAGGAGTAGATTCTGGAGAAATTATATATCAAGAAAAACTAATTATAAAAAAAGAGTGGGATTTAGGAAAACTAGAAGAAGAAATTCATAAAATAGAACATAGGATATATCCTTGTATTTTAGAAGAACTTAGTAAAAAAATAAAATTAAGATAAATTTTGGAGGTAAAATAAAATGAAAAGAGCTTTAATAAGTGTTTCGGACAAAAATGGAATAGTTGATTTTTCTAAAAAATTAGTTGATTTAGGTTATGAAATTATATCAACAGGAGGAACTAAAAAAGTTTTAGATGATGCAGGGATAAAAACTCTAGGAATTTCAGAGGTAACTAAGTTTCCTGAAATGATGGATGGGAGAGTAAAAACACTTCATCCTAATGTTCATGGAGGGCTTTTGTGTGTTAGAGATGATGAAAAGCATATGAAAGATTTAGTAGACAATGGAATAGAACTAATAGATTTAGTTATAGTTAATTTATATCCTTTTAAAGAAACTTTAAAAAAAGGGGGAACTCATGAAGAGTTGATAGAAAATATTGATATTGGGGGACCTAGTATGCTTAGATCAGCAGCTAAGAATCATAAATTTGTGACAGTATGTGTGGATCCATTAGATTATGATCAAATATTAGAAGAAATTAAAGAAAAGGGTGATACAAGTCTAAGTTTTAGAGCTAATTTAGCTGCTAAAGTATTTAGAACAACCGCAGCTTATGATGCTTTAATAGCTGATTATTTAACTAAAAAAGAACAAATAGAGTTTCCTGAAAAATTAACAATGACTTATGAGAAAGTTCAAGATTTAAGATATGGAGAAAATCCTCATCAAAAAGCGGCTTTTTATGCAGCTCCAATGACAGGTTATTCTTTAGCGAGTGCAAAACAACTTCATGGAAAAGAGCTATCTTATAATAATATTCAAGATGCAAATGGGGCTATAGATATATTAAGGGAATTTTTAGATGATAATAAGAAAATAGTGGTAGGAGTAAAGCATACTAATCCTTGTGGAATTGGAACTGGAGATACTCTAATAGAAGCTTGGGAAAAAGCTTATAATGCTGATCCTATTTCTATTTTTGGGGGAATAGTTGCTGTAAATGAAATTATTGATGAAAAGGTAGCTCTTGAGTTACATAAATTATTTTTAGAGATTGTTATAGCTCCTGATTATACAAAGGAAGCTTTAGAGATATTAAGTAAGAAAAAAAATATTAGATTAATGACATTAGATATAAAACAAGAAATTTTAAATAAAAAGAAAATTGTAGGGGTTAACGATGGTATGCTGATACAAGATATGGATTTTGGGAAGGTTGAGTTAGATGATTTAGTATGTGTAACAGAAGCAAAACCTACAAAAGAAGATATAGAAGAGCTTTTATTTGGTTGGAAAGTTGTGAAAAATGTAAAATCAAATGCAATTGTAGTAACAAAAGCAGGTCAAACTGTGGGAGTAGGAGCAGGTCAAATGAATAGAGTGGGGGCAGCTAAAATTGCATTAGAGCAAGCTGGAGAAAAGGCGAAAGGTTCTTATCTTGCTTCAGATGCTTTCTTTCCAATGCCAGATACTGTGGAGTTAGCTATAAAAAATGGAGTTAAAGCAATAGTTCAACCAGGTGGATCAATAAAAGATCAACTTTCAATAGATGAATGTAACAAACATGGAATACCAATGTTATTTACTAAAATGAGACATTTTAAACATTAATTTTTTGAATAGTTTACAGGGGGATAAAATGAAGGTTTTAGTTATAGGAAAAGGTGGAAGAGAAAATGCTTTAGCTTGGAAAGTAAATCAAAGTTCTTTAGTAAAAAAAGTATATGTTGCTCCAGGAAATCCAGGTACAAGAGAATTTTGCGAAAATATTAATATAGAAGAAGATGATATAAAATCTTTGGTTTTATTTGCTAAAAATGAAGGAATAGATTTAACTATTGTTGGTCCAGAAACTACTTTAGCTTTAGGGATAGTTGATGTATTTCAAGAAAATAATTTGAGGATTTTTGGTCCAAGAAAAGAAGTTGCAAGATTAGAAAGTAGTAAAGACTTTGCAAAAAAAATAATGGAAAAATATAGTATTCCAACAGGGAAATATAAAACTTTCTATAAACTAGGTGAAGCAAAATTATATGTTGAAAAACAAGGAGCTCCTATAGTAATTAAAGAAGATGGTTTAAAAGCAGGAAAAGGTGTAACGGTTGCTATGAAGAAAGAAGAGGCTTATAAAGCTTTAGAAGCAGCATTTTCTATACCGGATAATAAGGTTGTAATTGAAGAATATTTAGATGGTTTTGAGTTTTCTTTAATAGCTCTTGCTCACGAGGATAAAATAATTCCTTTAGAAGTTGGACAAGATCACAAAAGAGTTTTTGATGGAGATAAGGGACCAAATACAGGTGGAATGGGAGTATATTCTCCTGTGAGAAAGGTAACAGAAGAAAAAATAAAAGAAAGTGTTGAAAAAATAATAAGACCTACATTAAAAGGACTTCAAAAAGAAGGACTTTCTTTTACAGGATTTATATTTGCTGGAATTATGGATACAAAAGAAGGAGTTAAGACAATAGAATTTAATGTTAGATTTGGTGATCCAGAAGCAGAAGCTATTCTTCCTAGGATGAAAAGTGATTTAGTTCAGTTGATTTTAGATATATTAGAAGAAAAAGAAACTTTAGTTGAATGGAGTGAGGAAACTTCTTGTGGTGTTGTTTTAGCTTCTGATGGTTATCCTGCAAGTTCAACAAAAGATTGTGAGATAATTGTTCCTGAAAAATTAGAATCTATAGTTTTTCATATGGGGACAAAAGAAGTTGATGGAAAACTTTATACAAACGGTGGAAGGGTCTTAATTGTAGTTGGTAAAGGAAATAATTTAGAGGAAGCTAAACGAAATGCGTATAGAGATGTTGAAAAAATAAAATGTGATAAATTATTTTATAGAAAAGATATAGGAGCTAAAGACTTAATATAAAGGTAATATAATAAAAAAGTATAGAAAAAATAGGACTATTATGCTATAATATGTCAATTAAGCTGAATACTTAAATGAAGGAAGCTATTAAATATTGAGTGCATAAAAAACGGGGCTGTTAGAAATTGACAGCCTCTTTGTTGAATAATTTATATAAAAAAATTTAAATAGAAAATAAGGAGAGAAATAATGGATACAATGAATGGAAAAATAATTAAAGAAGCGATAACATTTGATGATGTTTTATTAGTACCTGCTGAATCACATGTTTTACCTCAAGATATAAATCTAAAAGCTCACTTAACTAATGAAATAGTATTAAATATACCTATAGTAAGTGCTGCTATGGATACAGTAACAGAAGCAGATTTAGCGATAGCATTAGCAAGACAAGGGGGGCTTGGTTTTATTCATAAAAATATGCCAATCGAAGCGCAAGCTAAGGAAGTTGATAAGGTAAAAAGAAATGAAAGTGGAATGATTCAAAATCCAATTACATTATATAAAGAAGCTACATTAGGAGATGCAGATGAATTAATGGGGCAATATAGAATATCAGGATTACCCATTATAGAAGCTGATGGTAAATTAATTGGGATTATAACAAATAGAGATTTAAAGTATAGAAAAGATTATGAAACTGCTGTTGTAGAAGTAATGACTAAAGATAATTTAATTACAGCTCCAGTAGGAACTACTTTAGAGGAAGCTAAGGATATATTACTTTCTCATAGAATAGAAAAATTACCTATAGTTGATGAGTTAGGTTATTTGAAAGGCTTAATAACAATAAAAGATATTGATAAGATTGTTGAATATCCTAATGCTTGTAAAGATAAACATGGTAGATTAAGAGTTGGTGCAGCTGTAGGAGTTGGAGCAGATACAGTTGAAAGAGTTAAAGCTTTAGTTAATGCGGGAGTAGATGTTATAACTGTTGATTCAGCTCATGGACATTCTATGGGAGTTGTAAAAAGAGTTAAAGAAATAAGAGATGCTTTCCCAAATGTTCAATTGATTGCAGGAAACATAGTTACAGCAGAAGCGGCAAAAGCTTTAATAGGAGCAGGAGTTAATGCTGTTAAAGTAGGGGTTGGTCCAGGATCTATATGTACAACAAGAGTTGTAGCGGGAGTAGGAGTTCCTCAGCTTAGTGCAGTTAATGATGTTTATCAAGTTTGTAAAGAAGCGGGAGTTAGAGTTATAGCAGACGGAGGAATAAAGTATTCTGGAGATATAGTAAAAGCTTTAGCAAGTGGTGGAGATTGTGTAATGCTAGGAAGTATATTAGCAGGAACAAGCGAAGCTCCTGGAGAAGAAGTTATCTATGAAGGAAGAAAATTTAAAATATATGTAGGAATGGGTTCAATGGCAGCTATGAAAAGAGGATCTAAAGATAGATATTTTCAAAATGATGCTAAAAAATTAGTTCCAGAAGGAATAGAAGGAAGAATTGCATTTAAAGGAGAATTAAAAGACGTTATATTTCAATTATGTGGTGGAGTTAAAGCAGGAATGGGATATTGCGGAGCTCCAACAGTTGAATATTTAAAAGAAAATGCTAAATTTGTTAAGATAACAGGAGCTGGATTAAGAGAAAGTCATCCTCATGATGTTCAAATAACAAAAGAAGCGCCAAATTATTCAAAATAAAATTTGCATTTAAGCTTGGTTTATGATATAGTAATTACATTCAAAAAACAACTAAATATAAGTGGATGAATTGTATGGGAGAATGCAGTAACGCATACCGAAGGAGTCAAACTCTCAGGTGCTTTTATAAAGTGAGGACCGTACAAGGACACAACTCTGGAGAGTCCCTTAATTGGGCGCCGAAGGTGCACAGATTTTAATCTTTATCTCTCAGGCAAAAGGACAGAGGAAATATAAATTATTAATATTTAAATGATTATTAGTAATTTAATAAATTTAATTATATAAATAACTAAATTTAAGCAATTTTTCTAGAAGATTGTTTTTATATTTAGTTTGATTTATATGAATATTAAAAAATTTCCAAAAATTCTAAAACTATCTCCAGAGTAAAATTGGTTGATAGTTTTTTTTATTATAGGGGAGGATTTTATTTATGGATTACTTAAAGGTTTTAAATAGTATTGATAGTTTTGTATGGGGGCCACCTCTTTTAGTCTTACTTGTTGGAACAGGAATTATGCTAACATTAAGATTAAAATTTTTACAGATTTTTAGTTTGCCAAAAGCATTAAAATTAATTTTTACAAGTATTAAAGATCAAGATGAAGATCATGGAGATATTAATAGTTTTCAGGCTCTTTGTACAGCACTTGCAGCAACTATTGGAACAGGGAATATAGTAGGGGTTGCGACAGCTATAAAAGTAGGAGGACCAGGAGCATTATTTTGGATGTGGGTTGCGGCATTTTTTGGAATGGCTACTAAATATTCAGAATGTTTGCTTGCTGTAAAGTTTCGTAGTATTGATGCCAATGGAGCTGTTGCAGGAGGGCCAATGCATTATATAGAAAAAGGTTTAGGAGAAAAATATAAGCCACTAGCAATTATGTTTGCAGCGTTTGGAGTGTTAGTTGCTTATTTTGGGATTGGAACCTTTGCTCAAGTTAATGCAATAACAGAAATAACAAATTTATCATTTGGTATTCCCGTGGAAATAGTAGCTATTGTTTTAACAATTTTAGTAACTGCGGTAACAATTGGTGGATTAAAGTCAATTTCTAGGGTAGCAAGTAAAATTGTTCCAACTATGGCATTAATTTATTTTATTGCAGTTATAGGTTTCTTGATTATTTTTGCAGATAAAGTTCCTGGAGCTATTAGAGAAATTATTACATGTGCCTTTAATCCAACTGCAGCAAAAGGTGGATTTTTAGGATCTACTGTTATAATTGCAATGCGTAGTGGTATTGCTCGTGGGGTTTTTTCAAACGAATCAGGTTTAGGAAGTGCTCCTATTGTAGCAGCAGCAGCAAAAGTTAAATGGCCAGCACAACAAGGTCTTATTTCTATGACAGGAACATTTATAGATACAATAATTGTGTGCACTTTAACTGGATTAACACTTATAATTAGTGGGATGTGGACAGGAGATTTAAATGGAGCTGCGCTGACACAAGCTGCTTTTTCAACAGGATATCCAGTGATTGGAAAATATATTTTAACAATAGGTCTTGTTTTATTTGCTTTTACTACAATCTTAGGTTGGAATTATTATGGGGAACGTTGCATAGAATATTTAGTAGGAGTAAAAGGGATTTTACCTTATAGAATCATATTTATTGTTTTAATTGCTTGCGGAGCTTTTATAAAATTAGAAGCTATTTGGACACTTGCTGATATTGTAAATGGACTTATGGCTATTCCGAACTTGATAGCTTTAATTGGGTTGTCAGGTATAGTTGTAGCTGAAACAAAAGCTTACAAAAAACATTTAGAAGAGAAAAATTAAAAAATAAAAATAAATAAAAAGAAGCTAGATTTAAAAAAATCTAGCTTCTTTTTTATATAATAATTCAATAACTGTTCATATAAATTAAGGGATTGAATAAAATGGGTAAAAACTTATATTTAGGTTATTGAGTTATTGATTTGAACTATAAACGTGTTACTTGCTTAACACATGGAGATTTAGCAATCTCTGAAATTAAATCTATAGGTTTTAACTGCTTAGGCATAATTAAAATATATCTAGCTTTGTTTTCATCTGAATCTTTTTTAATATCTTTGATTTTAGATTTTAAATTAGAACATTTAAGCAATTCATAAATCATAAGTATATTTTCTCCATAATTATTTTCTTCGGTAAAGATTACCTCTAGTTTTACCGTATGTTTATTATCGATTACAGAAACTTCTAGCTTTTTTAGTGTTACTAAGACAATCATAACTGCAATTCCAGAAGTTATGGATAAAGTATAAAATCCCCAACCAATACCTAATCCAATACAACCAGTTGCCCAAAGAGAAGCAGCAGTAGTTAATCCTTCTATTGTTCCTCTTTCTTTCATAATTGTACCAGCACCTAAGAAACCAATTCCACTGATTACTTGTGCTCCTAATCTTCCTAAATCACTCTTAAAATTTTCTCCAAGACTAGGGTTATCTATTGCTAATTTGATTATATTTACTCTTAGTTGTTCTTGAATTAGAGAAACAATAGCAGCTCCTAAACATACCAATATATGAGTTCTAAAACCTGCAGGACGATTGTTACATCCTCTTTCGTAACCGATCATTCCTCCGATTATTATAGCTGTAAATATTCTAATGAAAATTTGAGCATTTCCTAGTGTTAAATCAAATGGAGTCATATAATCACCTCCTGATAAAAATTAAATGAAATAAAAAAGAGAGCACAAAAAAATTAAAAAGACAAAAGTCTTTTAAAAATTTAGCTCACCATAAACTCCGCTTTATATTCATTTATAATAGAATAACAAAAAAAAATTAAAAAGTCAAATTAAAAAAATAAAATCATTTAAAAAAAGAACAAAATAACTTAAAAATAGAATAAATTTCTAAAAACGAACTGAAAAAAAGTGTGTATATATAAGTGTAATATATGGTATAATTTGTGTGATAAATAAAAAAAGGTGGTAAAAAAACTATGATTAATATAAAAGAAATTTTGGAAAGAAATCCGGTTATTCCGGCAATAAAAAATAGAGATAATTTAAAGGAAGCTATTGATAGTAGTAGTGAAATTATATTTGTAATTATGTCTAATCTAATAAATATAGATGAAATAGTTTCAGAATTAAAAGAAGCAGGAAAAATAGTTTTTGTTCATATTGATATGGTTGAAGGATTATCTAATTCTAGTTACGGAATAGAGTACTTAATAAATAGAACAAAGTTTGATGGAATAATAACTACTAAGCATAACATAGTTTCTTTTGCTAATAAAAATAAAATACCAGTTATTCAAAGATTTTTTATATTAGATTCTTTTTCTTTTAAAAATACAGTGTTACATATTAGAGAGAATAAGCCAAATGCTGTTGAAATTTTACCAGGAGTTATGCCTAAAGTGATAAAGAGAATATGTAATTTAGTTAACGTAGCTGTTATAACAGGTGGGTTGATTGATGATAAAGAGGATGTTATAAATGCTTTGGCAGCAGGAGCTGAAGGAGTATCTACAACAAAAAGTGAGCTTTGGAAAATTTAACGAATGATTAAATTTTGACCAATAATAGATTAAAAAAAATTCTATTTTTAAGTAGAGTTGTTGAAATTTAAAGGTAATTCACGGTGAAAAAAGAAACAAATATACGAAAAAAAACTTAATCATCTAAAATTGGTACAAAAAATTTGACAAACACATATTAAAAAGGTAAAATGTGTATTATTAAAAATAGAATAAGGCTGTAGAGAAAGGAGAGGCTAAATTGAAACTTTGGAAACTTAATTGCTAAAGTTGTTTTTGGCTTTTTTATTTTTTTCTTCTTTATTCAAAAAACAGGGAGGACAAACTATGAATAAGTTTAAAGGTTTATTGTGTGCATCATTATTATCTTTATTAGTAGTAGGATGTGGTGGTGAAAAAAAAGAGGAATCAAAAGTTGAGGCTCGTGTTATTAAAGTAACAACTAAATTTGTTGATGATGAGCAAACTTCAAAATCACTAGTTAAAGTTGTTAAAGCAGTTAATGAAAGAAGTAAAGGGACATTAGAATTACAATTATTCACAAGTGGAACTTTACCAATAGGTAAAGATGGAATGGAACAAGTTGCAAGTGGTTCAGATTGGATTCTTGTTGATGGAGTTAATTTCTTAGGAGATTATATTCCTGATTATAATGCGATAACAGGTCCTATGTTATATACATCTTTTGAGGAATACTTAAGAATGGTTAGAACTCCTCTAGTAGAAGATTTAAATAAACAAGCTTATGAAAAAGGAATTAAAGTATTATCTCTTGATTGGGTATTTGGATTTAGAAGTTTAGAAACTAATAAAGTAATTAAGACTCCAGAAGATTTAAAAGGAGTAAAATTAAGAGTTCCAACAAGTCAATTATACACTTATACATTAGAAGCTATGGGAGCAAATCCAGTAGCAATGCCTTATCCTGATACTTATGCAGCTATTCAACAAGGTGTTATTGAAGGGGTTGAAGGATCAATACTTTCTTATTACGGAACTAAACAATATGAGAATGTTAAAAATTACTCATTAACAAGACATTTATTAGGTGTTTCAGCAGTTTCTGTGTCTAGAAAATGTTGGGAAAGTTTAACTGATGAGCAAAGAACTATAATTCAAGAAGAATTTAATAACGGAGCTCAAGATAACTTATCTGAAACTAACAGATTAGAAGGAGTTTATGCTGAAAAATTAAAAGAAGCAGGAGTACAATTTAATGAAGTTGATACAGCAGCATTTAATAAAGCAGCATCAGTAGTATTTACTAAATTCCCTAAATGGACACCAGGAATTTATGATAAAATAATGGAAAATCTTACTCAAATTAGAGAAGATATAAAAAATGGTAAATAATTAGGTAGAATAACCTTATTAAAGAAGAGACTAGGTATTAGGATTAGTCCTATATCTAGTCTCTTTAAAATAAATATTGGATTAAGAATAAAAAGTTTCTTAATAAAATAGTAAATTATATTAAGGGAGTGTTTATTTTTAAGTAAACAAAAATGGTAATATATTATATGAGGAGTGGACAATGAAAAAAGGATTAAATGATTTTCTGAAACATTTTGAGTTGTATCTTGGAAGTTTGTTTATTAGTGTGACTGTAGTTATAGTTATAATGAATGTATTTACAAGATATTGTTTAAATTTTACTTATTATTGGACAGAGGAAGTGGCTGTAGGGTGCTTTATTTGGACAATTTTTTTAGGAACAGCAGGAGCTTACAGAGAAAAAGGATTGATAGGTGTTGAAGCTTTAATGGTTCTGTTACCAGCTAAAATAAGAAATGTGGTTGAATTTTTCACATCAATAATTTTAGTAGGACTAAATGTATTAATGTTTGTTTTTAGTTATGGTTATGTGGCAGGATCAACAAAGATAACTTCAGCATTAGAGATGTCTTATTCTTATATTAATGCATCTTTAGTTTTATCTTTTGGATTAATGACATTATATTCTTTATTATTTATGATAGAAGCGTTTAAGAAAGCATTTTTACACGTTGATGAGAAAAAAGATTAGGGGGGTATTAGTAATATGAATTCGTTTTCTCCGATAGTGGTTTTATTTATTTTATTTTTCTTGAATATACCAATAGGATTTGCTTTAATGGGATCAGCATTATTCTATTTTATATTTATAAACAATATCATGGCAATGAACATGGTTATTCAAAGATTTTCGACATCAGTTGAATCTTTTCCTTATTTAGCGGTTCCTTTCTTTATAATGGTAGGATCAGTTATGAATTATTCAGGTATTAGTGAGCAGCTTATGAATATGGCGGAAGTTTTAGCAGGACATATGAAAGGTGGACTTGCTCAAGTTAACTGTTTACTTAGTGCTATGATGGGTGGAATTTCAGGATCTGCAAATGCAGATGCTGCAATGGAATCAAAAATATTAGTGCCGGAAATGTTAAAAAAAGGATTTACAGCTCCTTTTGCAGCTGCAGTAACAGCAGCTTCATCATCAGTTAGTCCGGTAATTCCACCAGGAACTAACCTAATATTATATGCTCTAATAGCAAATATACCAGTAGGAGATATGTTCTTAGCAGGATACACTCCAGGGATATTGATGACTGGGGCATTAATGATTACAGTTTATATAATTTCAGTAAAAAGAGGTTATGCTCCAACAAGGGAAAAAGCGGCAACACCTGTAGAAATAGGAAAGCAAGCTTTAAAATCAATTTGGGCATTAGCTATTCCTTTTGGGATCATTTTAGGAATGAGAATAGGAATGTTTACTCCAACAGAAGCAGGTGGAATAGCTGTATTCTTCTGCTTTGTAGTAGGGACACTTATTTATAGAAAATTAAAATTTAAACATATACCAATAATTTTAACAGAAACAGTAAGAAGTACAGGATCAGTTATGATTATTATAGCAGCAGCAAAAGTATTTGGATATTATTTAACATTAGAAAGAATACCTCAAATGATAACTCAAGGTTTAATGAACTTTACAGATAACAGATTTGTATTACTTATGTTAATTAATGTTATGCTTCTATTTATTGGAATGTTCATAGAGGGTGGGGCTGCATTAGTTATATTAGCACCTTTACTAGTTCCAGCAGTTACTGCTTTAGGAATAGATCCACTACATTTTGGTGTAATATTTATAGTAAATATAATGATTGGTGGTTTAACACCTCCATTCGGTTCAATGATGTTTACAGTATGTTCTATAGTTGATGTAAAATTGGAAGATTTTATAAAAGAAATATGGCCATTTGTAGTAGCTTTATTAATAGTTTTAGTTATGGTGACTTATTCTCAAAGTATAGCCTTAATTATTCCAAATTTATTTAGTTAGAATTGATTTAACTTGTTGATTAAAAGTTTTGAAATATAATTATAAGGGTTGTTTGTTTTACAAGTTTAAATTTGTAAAAAACAGCCCTTTTATTTTAGGAGGAGAAATGAATAAACTTAAAGAAAAAAAATGTTTTTTATTAGATATGGATGGAACTATTTATTTAGGAGACGAATTAATTGATGGAGCAAAAGAATTTTTAGAAAGAGCAAAGCTTGAAAATAAAAAGTATTTATTTTTAACTAATAATTCTTCTAAAAATAAAGGAGCTTATGTTGAAAAATTAAGAAAATTAGGGATAAAAGCTGAAGAAGATGAAATATTTACATCTGGTGAAGCAACAACGATTTATTTAAATAAAAGAAAACCAGGAGCGAAAGTTTTTTTACTTGGAACTAAAGCTTTAGAAGAAGAATTTGAAAATGCAGGATTTGAGTTAGTGAAAGAAAGAGGAAAAAAAATTGATTTTGTGGTATTAGGATTTGATACTACATTAACTTATGAAAAATTATGGATAGCTTGTGATTATATAGCTGAAGGAGTAGAGTATATAGCGACTCACCCTGATTTTGTGTGTCCTTTGGCTGAAGGTAAATGTATGCCAGATGTGGGATCGATAATAGCTTTAATAAAAGGAACTACAGGAAAAGAACCTTTAGTAGTGGGAAAACCTAATAAATATATTGTAGAAGCGATTTTAGAAAAATATAATTTAAAAAAAGAAGAAATAGCTATGGTTGGGGATAGATTGTATACGGATATTAGAACAGGATTAGATAATGGATTATCTTCTATTTTGGTAATGAGTGGAGAAACAGATAGAAAAATGTTAGAGGATACAAAATTTGTACCAAATTATGTGTTTAATTCAATAAAGGAAATGATTGAAATATTATAAAAAAAATTGATAGAGGGTGTTAAGTAAAAAAATAGTTTCCTAAAGAGTGAAGGCTTTCCTTTGCTCTTTTTTTGGTGGTTTATGTAAAAAAATAGATTATTTGAAACAGAAATGATACGTTCTGTATGTCAATATTTGTAATTTTATATTGACAAAAGAAAAAACATAGGGTATTCTTAAATTAACGGAATATAGCTCGGAGAAAAAGAAAGGAGGCTTAAAATAATAACTTTTCTAAAGTTATAATTTAAGGTTTTCTTTTTTTATTAATGTTATATTTTATCGTGAATTAAAAGGAGGAATTAATATGACACCAGGAGCAATGTATTTAGGAGAATTTGTAGGAACAGCAGCACTTTTATTTTTTGGTAACGGAGTTAATATGACGACAAGTTTAAATAAAAGTTATGGAAAGGGTTCCGGTTGGATAGTAACTTGTATAGGTTGGGGATTATCGGTTACTATGGCAGTTTATATGGTTGGTTGGGTTAGTGGAGCTCACATAAATCCAGCAGTAACTATTGGACTAGCAGCAGCAGGAATGTTTCCTTGGGAATTAGTTCCAGGGTATATTATTGCTCAAGTTGCAGGAGCTTTTGTAGGAGCTTGCCTAGCATGGCTAACTTATAAAGATTTAATGGATGAAGAACCAGAAGCAGGAACAAAATTAGGTGTTTTCTCTACAGGTCCAGCTATAGATAATAAACCAATGAATGTAGTGACAGAATTTTTGGGAACATTTTTATTGCTAGCAGGTTTATTAGCCATTGGATATGGAGATGGAGTTACAGGAGGAATGGCACCATTTGTTGTAGGAATGTTAATAGCAGTTATAGGAATGGCAACAGGTGGAGCAACAGGATTTGCTATAAATCCGGCCAGAGATTTAGGTCCAAGAATAGCTCATGCAATATTACCAATAAAAGGAAAAGGTGGATCAAATTGGGGATATGCTTTAGTACCAATAGTAGGACCTATATTAGGTGGAATAGTTGGTGGAGTTTTTTATGCAGGATTTATTGCAATAGCACATTAATTTTATAAAGCAATTTTAAATTTACAAAATTATTTATTAGGAGGAAAATAATATGAAATATATTGTAGCTTTAGATCAAGGGACAACATCTTCAAGAGCAATAATTTTTGATGAAAATCAAAATATGGTTGGGGTAGCTCAAAAAGAATTTGCTCAGATATATCCAAAAGAAGGTTGGGTAGAACATGATCCTATGGAAATTTGGTCTAGTCAAAGTGGAGTGCTTGCAGAAGTGATAGCAAGAACAGGGATTTCTCAACATGATATTATAGGATTAGGAATTACCAATCAAAGAGAAACTACAATAGTTTGGGATAAAAATACAGGAGAACCTATATATAATGCAATAGTTTGGCAATGTAGAAGAACTGCTGGAATTTGTGATAAGTTAAGAAAAAAACAAGGAATAGTAGAGTATATTAAAGAAAATACTGGATTAGTATTGGATGCTTATTTTTCAGGGACAAAGATTAAATGGATATTAGATAATGTTGAAGGAGCTAGAGAAAAAGCAGAAAAAGGTGATTTATTATTTGGAAATGTTGATTGTTGGTTAATATGGAAACTTACAAATGGAAAAGTTCATGCAACTGATTATACAAATGCTTCAAGAACTATGATTTATAATATTAAAGAATTAAAATGGGATGAAAAATTACTTGAAGAATTAGGAATTCCAAAATCAATGCTTCCAGAAGTAAAAGATTCTTCAGGGACATTTGGATATGCTAATTTAGGAGGAAAAGGCGGACATAGAGTTCCTATAGCAGGTGTAGCTGGAGACCAACAAGCAGCATTATTTGGTCAAGCTTGTTTTGAAAAAGGAGAAGCAAAAAATACATATGGAACAGGATGTTTCTTACTTATGAATACAGGTGAAGAAATGGTTCAAAGTAAAAATGGATTGTTAACTACAATAGCTATTGGATTAGATGGAAAAGTTCAATATGCTCTTGAAGGAAGTATTTTCGTAGGTGGGGCTAGTGTTCAGTGGTTAAGGGATGAATTACAGCTTGTTAATGAATCTAGAGATACAGAATATTTTGCTAGAAAAGTAAAAGATAGTGCAGGAGTATATGTAGTTCCAGCTTTTGTAGGGTTAGGAGCTCCTTATTGGGATATGTATGCAAGAGGAGCAATAGTAGGACTTACTCGTGGAGCAAATAAAAATCATATAATTAGAGCTACACTAGAGTCCATAGCTTATCAAACAAGAGATGTATTAGAAGCAATGCAAGAAGATTCTGGAATTGAATTAAATGGACTAAGAGTAGATGGTGGAGCAGCAGCTAATAATTTCTTAATGGAATTTCAATCTGATATATTAGGTAAGACAGTAAGAAGACCTACAGTTTTAGAAACTACAGCTTTAGGAGCTGCTTATTTAGCAGGGCTAGCAGTTGGTGTTTGGGAAACTAAAGAAGAAATTAGAGAAAATTGGGTATTAGATAAAGAATTTTCACCAGTTATGGATAAGGATTTAAGAGGGAAAAAATATAATGGTTGGAAAAAAGCTGTAAAAAGATCTATGGATTGGGAAGAAGAATAAAAAATAGAAAAAATTTAAATATAAAATAATATTAGGCTAGGTAAAGCGGCACTTTTCTTTATCTAGCCAAAATTTCTAAACAGGAGGATTTATGAAAAAAATATTAAATAACGTGGATAATATAGTTGATGAAATGTTAAGTGGAATGATAGATGCTCATGGAAATTTATTAGATAGGGTAGATGGAAGAAATATAATTATAAGAAGAAATAAAAAAATAGATAAAGTAGCTTTAATAAGTGGAGGAGGAAGTGGACATGAGCCAGCTCATGCAGGTTATGTAGGAAGAGGAATGCTTGATGCAGCAGTTTGTGGACAAATTTTTTCTTCTCCAGGAGCAGATGAGGTTTATGATGCAATAAAAGCAGTTGCTACGGATGCAGGAGTTTTATTGATAATAAAAAACTATAGTGGAGATGTAATGAATTTTGAAATGGCAGCAGAATTAGCAGCAGCAGATGGGATAAAAGTAGATAAGATAGTAGTTAATGATGATGTAGCAGTTGAAGGTAGTACTTATACAGTTGGAAGAAGAGGAATAGCAGGGACTGTTTTCGTTCATAAAATAGTTGGAGCAGCAGCAGAGAAAGGTTATTCTTTAGAAGAATTAAGAAAACTAGGAGAAAAAGTTATAGATAATGTAAAAACTATGGGGATGTCTTTAGAACCTTGTTTTGTACCTACAACAGGAAGAAAAAGTTTTGATATTGCAAATGATGAAGTAGAAATAGGATTAGGAATTCATGGGGAACCAGGAACTCATAGAGAAAAAATAAAAAGTGCAGAAATTCACGTTAAACAACTTTTAGATGAAATATTTAAACATTCAAACGCTAAAACAGATGATGAAGTAGCAGTTATGGTTAATGGATTAGGGGCTACCACATTAATAGAATTATATATTGCTAATAAAACAGTCAAAGAATTTTTAGATGAAAGAGAAATAAATATTTATAAAACTTTAGTAGGAAATTTTATGACTTCTATAGATATGGAAGGCTTTTCAATAAGCATATTGAAATTAGATGAAGAAATGAAAGAATTATTAGATGCTCAAAGTGATACTGTTGGGATGAAAAATCTATAAAAAGGGGATAATATGCAAAAAATAATTATAGAACTGATAAATAGAATTGCAGAAGTAATAAACACTAATAAAGATTATTTAACAGATTTAGATAGAACAATTGGTGATGGAGATCATGGAGTTAATTTAAATAGAGGCTTTTCTAAAATAAAGGAAGATGCAGGAGGATATTCTAATTTAAGTGATAGCGAAATATCTAATAAAATAGCAATGACTTTAATATCTAATGTTGGTGGAGCTTCAGGAGCTCTTTATGGTACTGCATTTATGAAAATGGCTATATTTTTGAAAGGGAAAGAAAATATTTCAAAAAATGATATACCTGATATTATCAGTGTAGGAATAGAAGGTATTAAAATGAGAGGGAAATCTGATGTTCAAGAAAAAACAATGTTAGATACTTTGGTTCCATTTTCTAATTATTTGAAAAAAAATATTCAAAAGGAAGAAAAATTAAATATAATTTTTTCAGAAGCTTTGATTAAAGCTAAGGAAGGTCGAGATTCAACTATTGATATGTTAGCTAAAAAAGGAAGAGCGAGTTATTTAAAGGAAAGAAGTATAGGACATTTAGACCCAGGAGCAGCATCTTCTTATTTAATATTAGAAACTATAACAGATGTATTGCGAGGTAAAGATATATGATAGGTATAGTAGTAGTATCTCATAATAAAAAATTAGGAGATGAAATAATCGAACTTTGTAAAGAAATGCAAAATAAAGAATTTAAGCTATTAAATGGTGGAGGAATGGAAGAAGGAAGATTTGGTTCTAATCCTTTAGTTATAAAAACAGCTATAGAAGAAGCTTATGAAAAAGATGGAGTTTTAATTTTTTGTGATTTAGGAAGTTCAATATTAAATTCAGAAATGGCTATAGAGTTTATAGAAGGAGAGGAGTATAATAAAGAACTAATAAAAATAGCAGATGCTCCTATAGTTGAAGGAGCTATTTTAGCAGTTTCAATGAATGATGAAAATATAAAAATAGAAAATATTGAAAAAGAATTGGAGGACCTAAAAGCTTTTAAAAAAGTTTAAAAACTAATTGACAAAATATCCTAAATAAGAGATAATTAAGTGTAAAAATAATATTGACTAGAGATCAAAGAGAGTCAAACAAAGGAAAGGGATATTACCCTCTTTTCTTTGTTTGACTATTTTTTTTTAAGAGTTCAGGGAGGTAAAAATGTTAGACGTGTTAGTAATAGGTGCTGGAATAATGGGGGCATCAGTTTCAAGAGAACTATCAAAGTATAATTTAAACGTTGCTGTATTAGAAAAAGAAAATGATGTATCTAATGGAACAACAAAAGCAAATTCAGCAATAGTCCATGCAGGTTATGATGCAAAAGAAGGATCTTTAATGGCAAAATATAATGTTGCAGGATGTGGAATGTATGAAGAATTAAGTAAGGAAGTAGATGCTCCTTATAGAAATATAGGTTCATACGTTATGGCTTTTTCAGAAGAAGAAAGAAAACATGTTGAAACTTTATATAAAAGAGGACTAGCTAATGGTGTTCCCGGTATGAAAATTATGGAAAAAGATGAAATATTAGCAAAAGAACCCAATATAAATAAAAATATAGTATGCGCTTTATGGGCACCATCTGCAGGAGTAACAGGACCATATGAATTTTGTATAAAATTATTTGAAAATGCAGCAGAAAATGGTGTAGACGTAATACTTAATGCTGAAGTTAAAAATATAGAAAAAAGAAACGGAAATTATAATGTAGTATTAAAAGATGGAAGAGAATATGAAACTAAAACTGTTATAAATGCAGCAGGAGTTTATGCTGATAAGATCAATGATATGGTTAGCAAAGAACATTTTGATATTCATCCAAGAATAGGAGAATATTATATTCTTGATAAAGTTCAAACACATTTAACAAATAGTGTTATATTTCAATGCCCTACAGAAATGGGAAAAGGAGTGTTAGTTGCACAAACAGTTCATGGAAATATAATAGTTGGACCAACTGCTCATGATGTTGAAGATAGAGATTGTGTAGCAAGTACGCAAGAAGGATTAGATGACATAAAAAGACAAGCAGAAAAAAGCATAAAAAATATAAACTATAGAGATAATATTAGAAACTTTACAGGAATAAGGGCAGAACCTAGTACAGGAGATTTTATAATAGGAGAAGCAAAAGATGCTGAAGGTTTCTTTAATATAGCTGGAACAAAGTCACCAGGACTTTCATCTGCTCCAGCAATAGGTAAAGATGTAGCTGAAATGGTTGCTGAAAAATTAAATGCTACTAAAAAAGAAAATTTTAAAAAGAATAAAAAACAAGTTCATTTCATGGAATTATCACAAGAAGAAAAAGCAGAAATGATAAAAAAAGACCCTAGATACGGAAGAATTATTTGTAGATGTGAAAGTATAACTGAAGGTGAGATAGTAGATGTTATTCATAGAAAAGTTGGAGCTCACACAGTTGACGGAGTTAAAAAAAGATGTAGACCTGGAACAGGAAGATGTCAAGGTGGTTTCTGTGGTCCAAGAGTTCAAGAGATACTAGCAAGAGAACTTGGGAAAGAGTTAAACGAAGTAGTTCAAGATAAAAAAGGTTCATACATTTTAACAAATGAGACTAAAGAAGTTAAATAGGGAGGGTCAGGAAATGAAATATGATTTAGTTGTAGTTGGTGGAGGACCAGCAGGTTTAGCTGCCGCAGTTGAAGCGAAAAAAAATGGAATAGAAAGTATACTAGTAATAGAAAGAGATAAAGAATTAGGTGGAATATTACAGCAATGTATTCATAATGGATTTGGACTTCATGAGTTTAAAGAACAATTGACAGGACCTGAGTATGCAGGAAGATTTATAAAACAATTAGAAGAAATGAATATAGAATTTAAATTAGATACAATGGTATTAGATGTAACTCCAGAAAAACAGATTCATGCAATAAATACAAAAGATGGATATATGTTAATAGATGCTAAAGCAATAGTTCTTGCTATGGGATGTAGAGAAAGAACTAGAGGAGCGATATCTATCCCAGGAGAAAGACCAGCTGGAATATTTACAGCAGGAACAGCTCAAAGATATGTAAATATGGAAGGATATATGGTAGGTAAAAAAGTACTTATTTTAGGGTCTGGAGATATTGGGCTTATAATGGCTAGAAGAATGACATTAGAAGGAGCAAAAGTAGAAGCAGTAGTAGAACTTATGCCTTTTTCTGGAGGATTAGCAAGAAACATAGCTCAATGTTTAAATGATTATGACATACCTTTATATTTATCACATACAATTATAGATATAAAAGGAAAAGATAGATTAGAGAGTGTAACTATAGCTGAAGTTGATGAAAATAGAAAACCAATTTCTGGAACTGAAAGGACATATGAAGTAGATACATTATTACTATCAGTTGGGCTTATACCAGAAAATGATATTTCAAGAGCAACTGGTATAGAGATAGATGGAAGAACAAATGGAGCAGTAGTAAATGAAATGATGCAAACTAATATTGATGGAATTTTCGCTTGTGGAAATGTTTTACATGTTCATGATTTAGTTGATTTCGTAAGTGCTGAAGCTAGAAAAGCAGGAGTTGCTGCATCAAAATATATAAAAGGAACAGTTTCAGAGGGAGAATATAAAGAAATCAAAAATGGATTTGGAATAGGATATACAGTTCCTCAAAAATTTAGAATGAATAATATAGATAAATCTCTAGAAGTATTTATGAGAGTTAGAAATATTTATCATGATATGAAACTTGAAGTTAAAGATGGGGAAAATGTAGTTATGAGTATAAAAAAACCTCATGTAGCTCCAGGGGAAATGGAAAAAATAATGATACCTAAAGTTATTTTAGAAAAAATTCAAGGAAATGAAATAACTGTTGAATTAGTTAGAGGTGATAAATAATGAAAAAAGAAATGATATGTATAGTTTGTCCAATGGGATGTCATTTATCTATTGATACAGATACTTTAGAAGTAACTGGAAATAATTGTCCAAGAGGGGAAGAATATGCTAAAGAAGAGTTAACAGCTCCAAAAAGAGTTATTACTTCAACTGTTAAAATAAAAGGAGGAATTCATAAAAGAGTTCCAGTTAAAACTGATGGAGCTATTCCAAAAGATTTTAATTTTAAATGTATGAGAGAATTAGATAAAATAGAGCTAGTATCACCAGTTAAGGTTGGAGACGTAATAATTGAAAATCTTTTAGGAACTGGTATAAATGTAGTAATTTGTAGAGATATGTAAAAACAATTACATATAAATGAAACAATCGCCCAAAAAACCACAGAATTTATTCTGTGGTTTTTTCTTTGAAAATTTAGTATAATTAAAATAATAGGTATATTTTAGTTATATTGAAAATAAGGAGTTTATCATGAAAGTAATAATTGTAACAGGATTAAGTGGAGCAGGGAAAACTACAGCATTACACGCTTTAGAAGATAAAGGCTATTTTACTATGGACAATACATTATGTAGAATTGCAATTTTTCTTTTGCAAAATATAGATAAAGGTGAAACAGAATTAAATATAGATAAATTAGCTTTGGGAATAGATAATAGAGCAATTTCTTCTAATAAAGAGTTTACTTTATTACTTCAATGTCTTGAGAGTATAGCAGTAGATTATGAAATTTTATTTTTAACTGCATCAAATGAAACGATACTAAATAGATATAGTTTAACAAGAAGAAGACATCCTTTTGGAGCTTCAACTTTATTACAAAGTATCAAAGAAGAAAGAAAAATAATGACTAATGTTAGAGAAAAATCAACATTTATTTTAGATACTTCTGATATGAAAGCCAAAGAATTAGCAAAAATGATTGGGGAGATAGGGAAGATAAATAAAAAACAACAAATAAGTATTCATATTAGATCTTTTGGTTTTAAATATGGAGTACCAATGGATACAGATTTAGTTTATGATGTAAGAATGCTTCCTAATCCTTATTACCTAGAAGAACTAAGAGATAAAACAGGCAATGATAAAGAAGTTTCAGACTATGTGATGAAGTATAAGGAATCTAAAGAATTATATTCGAAAATATTAGATATGGTTGAATTCTTACTTCCTCTTTATATAAAAGATAATAAACATCATTTAACTATTGGGATAGGATGCAGTGGAGGTCAGCATAGATCAGTAACTTTTGTAAATAAATTATCTAAAGATTTATCATTTAATAAAATAGGGAAAATATATGTAAGTCACAGAGAAGAGGAAAATAATCATTGGAAATAAAAAAATATAATATTCCTGAATTACCAGGTGTATATTTAATGAAAAAAAGTAATAAGGTAATTTATGTTGGAAAGGCTAAAAATTTAAAAAAAAGAGTTTATTCCTATTTTATTTCAGAGCAAAAAAGTGAAAAGACTAAAAAATTAGTTGAAAATATAGATGATATAGAAACTATTATTTGTAATAGTGAGATAGATGCATTTATTTTAGAAAATAATTTAATTAAAAAATATTTTCCTAAATATAATATTCAATTAAAAGATGAAAAAACTTATCCGTATATAAAGATTTCAAAAGAAAAGTTTCCAAAAATATCAATAATTAGGACAACTAAATTATTAAATAGAAAAAATGGAGATTATTTTGGCCCTTATCCAAGTGGAGCTTGGAAATTAAAAGATACTATTGCAAAATTATTTAAAATAAGAGATTGTAATAGAAATATGAATAAAAAATTTACAAGGCCTTGTTTAAAATATTATATGAAATTTTGCAGTGGCCCTTGTGTATACAAGGATATTGAGAAAGAATACAATGAAAATATTTCATTAGCAAAAGAAATATTAAAAGGAAAAGGTAAAAAGATAATAAAAGAATTAGAGTTATTAATGAAAATAGCTTCTGAGAAGATGGAGTTTGAAAAAGCAATAATTTATAGAGAACAAAAAAAAGAAATAGAAAATGCAGTAAATAATCAAATTTCCCAATATGGAGAGGGTTTAGATGAAGATGCATTTTGTATAGTTAAAGATGGCAATAAAATATTTGCTTGTATATTAAATATGAGAGAGGGTAAGATTTTAGGAAAAAGTTCAATTAATTTAAATTTAGAGAACAAAATAGAAGATAATATATTTGAAAATATAGTAAGAGAATACTATATAAAACATCCTATTCCAAATAATATTATATTTCAATATGAATATAAAGAGAATAAGGAATTAATTGAAGAGTGGTTAAAAATAAGAAAAAAAAGAAAAGTAAATTTAAGCTTTCCAGTGCGAAGTGGAAGAAGAAAAGAAGTGTTGAATATGGCTTATTTAAATTTAAATAAAGACATATTGAATTATTATCAGAAAAAAAGTGTCTTAGAAGAGTCGATGTTAAAATTATATAAAGTATTAAAATTAAAAAAATATCCACGTAAAATAGAGTGTTTTGATATTTCAAATATCCAAGGAAAAGATGCAGTAGCATCAATGAGTGTAACAATTGAAGGGAAAAGCTCTAAAAAAGATTACAGAAAATATAAGATTAAATCAAAAGATACTCCTGATGATTTTCAAATGATGAAAGAAGTTATAATTAGAAGATATTCAAAGTTAAAACTTGAAGAATTTCCAGATATAATATTAATTGATGGTGGACTAGGACAAATAAATTCAGCTGGAGAGGTTTTAAAATCAATAAATAGAGATGAAATATCAGACTTGCTAAGTATTGCTAAAAAAGAAGAATTAATTTATAAATATGGAGAGAAAGAACCGTATAAATTTTCTCAATCAGATGAAGCTTTAAAAATATTAATAAGATCCAGAGATGAAGCTCATAGATTTGGTATAACTTATCATAGAAAACTTAGAAGAAAAAGAATTATAAAAAGTCAATTAGACGATATAGAGGGAATTGGAGAAAAAAGAAGAAATGAATTATTAAAGTATTTTGGATCTGTAGAAAATATAAAAAGGTCAACTATTGAAGAAGTATCTAAAGTTGTTTCTTTAAAAATTGCAGAAAAAATTTTAAAAAAATTAAAAAAGCTAGATAATAACTAGAAATATTTGGTATAATATGTTTTAAGGTTATAAAATTAAATTTGGAGGATTTTTAATGGCAATATATTTAACTATATTAATTTTAATAGGGATATTTATTTTTCTTTTAAAAAATCAAGAAAAAGAAAGTATTCTTACGATTGAAAAGATATTAAAAAGTTTAAAGGATAAAAAATTCTATGATAAAATACCTCAAGAACTAAAAGAACAATATATAGAAACTTTAAAGAAGATTATAAAACAAGATTTAGAACTAGACAATTCTTTAGAAGAATTAAGAGAATATAGAAAAGAGTTAGAAGTTACTTACAATTCTTTATTAGAAAAATCTAAAAAATTAGAATATAGTAATCAAATATTGGAAACAAGAGTTACTAATCTTTCAAATATAAATGCTTTATCAAGAACAGTTTTATCTATAATAGAATTAGAACATATTATAAACATAATTTTGGATGCTTATTTTGTGTTAACAGGTGCAAAAAAAGTATCATTATATTTATGGGAAGATGGAAAACTAACAAATAAGCAAATAAGAGGAGACATTGATTTTAAAGGTGAGGTAGCCTACTCACTAGAAATTTTAAAAAAATTCACTTATCAAGACTATAAAAAAGTTTATGAAGATTTAAAAAAAGGGTTTACTTTAGAAAAGGATGAGATTGTAGTAATATCTCCTCTTTTAGTTAAAGGAAAAGAATTTGGGGTTATTTATATAATAGAGGATAAAAATAAATTTACTGATAGTGATGAAGAAACAATTTCGGCATTAACTATTCAGGTAGCGATAGCAATTAATAATGCTAAAATTTATGCGGATTTAAGAATTAAGGAAAGAATTTCTCAAGAGTTAGAAGTGGCTTCAAGAATTCAACAAAAAATCTTACCTAAAAATATAAAAGAAATATATGGACTTAGAATAGCAAATCATTTTAATCCTGCTAAAGAGGTTGGGGGAGATTATTATGATTATAATATTTTAGATAAAGAAAATTTTTCTATAACTATTGCAGATGTAAGTGGAAAGGGTGTTCCTGCAGCATTTTTAATGGCTTTAGGAAGATCTATATTAAAGACATTAGAAATTCAACATATAAATCCTTCTGAAAATATGGGGAAATTGAATAGGATTATTTATCCAGATATAACAGAAGATATGTTTATAACTATGATGCATACAAACTTTAATTATAAAACTAAAATATTGACATATTCAAATGCAGGTCATACACCTCTTATGGTATATAAAGCAAAAAAAGATAGAGTAGAGTTAGTTACAGTGAAAGGTGTTGCAATAGGATTCTTGTCAGAATATAAATATAGACAAGGGGAATTAAAACTTGATAAAGGAGATATTGTTGTTTATTATACTGATGGAATAACAGAGGCTGAAAATCCAAATAAAGAATTATTTGGTTTTGAAAGATTAAAGGAAGTTGTTTATAATAATAAAGAAAATGATGTTGATATTATAAAGAAAAATATATTAAATGAAATAGATATATTTTGTAAAGGATATCAACAAGTTGATGATATAACTTTTGTAGTAATAAAAAATACGGAAGAAGATAAAGGGGAAATAGATGAAAAATAAATGTACTAATGTGGGAGGACAAGCAGTTATTGAAGGGGTTATGATGAGGAATGGCTCTTTACTAGCTACTGCAGTAAGAAAAACAACGGGAGAAATAGTTTATAAAAAAACTTATTTTGCTGAAAATAGAAAAAAATTATCAAAGATTCCATTTGTTAGAGGTGCAGTTCTTTTGTTTGATTCTTTAGTTACAGGAGTGAAAGAATTAACATTTTCAGCTAATGAAAGTGAAGAAAATGAAGAAGAACAAATGACAAATAAAGATGCAATTTTGACAACTATTGTATCTTTAGGATTAGGGATATTATTATTTATAGTATTACCTTCATTATTAGGGAGTTTTGTTTTTAAAGAGAGTAGAGGTTATGCTAATATCTTAGAAGGAATTTTAAGGTTAGTTTTCTTTTTATTATATGTATGGATAATTTCCTTTTCTAAAGATGTAAAAAGAGTTTTTGAATATCACGGGGCAGAACATAAAACAATATATACTTATGAAAATAAATTAGACTTAACTCCAGAAAATGCAAAAGAATTTACTACATTACATCCAAGATGTGGAACAAGTTTTTTACTTATAGTTATGCTTATAGCAATAGTTGTATTTAGTATTATAGATTTTATATTACCTATTCCAACAACATTTTTAGGAAAGATATTATTAAAAGTATTGTTGAGAGTAATTTTAATGCCTTTTATAGCAGGATTATCTTATGAATTTCAAAGGTTTACAAGCAATCATTTGGATAATAAAATAATAAGAGGACTAGCTCTTCCTGGTTTATATCTTCAAAAATTAACAACTAAGGAGCCTGATGAAAAACAATTAGAAGTTGCTATAGTTGCTTTAAAAATAGCTTTAGATGAAGAAGTAGAGAATGCAAGAGAAGTTTTTTAAAAAAATAAAAAAAGACTAAAGGAAAATATCTTTAGTCTTTTTATTTTTTAATCAAATAATTCTTCAAAAGAGAAAACTAATTCTTCTCTTTTTTCTTTAAAGTTTTTAAGCTTTCTAATAGGAAAATCACTTCCATAAAGTTTGATGAAGAAATTTAAAATTTCTTTTTCAAGATTCTTTTTATTTACTTTACGGTCATCATAAAGTAAAGCTCTTTTTTCAACTTTATCTTGAATTTTAATAAGAAGCATTCCTCTTCTAAATCCAACTATTTCAATAGCTCTACATTTATCTTGATAATCATTTTCAAGGTTTTTAGCCTTTCTTTTTTCAGCATTTACTCTTTTGTTTTCAGTTCTTTGTTTAATTGCTCTTTCTTCTAAAATTCTTGTTTGTTTTCTTTTTGCTTTTACAACTGCAAAATCTTTTCCTTTAGGTTTATTTTTACTAATAACTTCCATTTTTTCACCTCTTTAAAATAAAAATATATACAAAAAATAAAAATTAATTGATATATCAAATGTTAGTAATTATATCATAGTTAATGGTTAAAATCAATATAATTAAATAATTCATAGGAAATTTTATTATTAAAAGATTTCCGATAATATGGAAATTATATATAAAATGTAGTATAATTGTTTGTAAAAACAAAAATAAAATTATAGAGGAGAAATATATAAATGATGAAGGAAGTAATTGTTATAGGTGCTGGTTTAGCAGGAAGTGAAGCAGCCTACCAACTTGCAGAAAGAGGAATAAAAGTTAAGTTATATGAGATGAGACCAAAAGAAAGTACGGAAGCACATAAAACAGAATATTTTTCAGAATTAGTATGTAGTAATTCTTTAGGAGGAGATCATTTAGGGAATGCTTCAGGTCTTATGAAAGAAGAATTAAGACGTTTAGGTTCTTTACTTGTAAAAACTGCTGATGAATTTAAAGTTCCTGCAGGTCAAGCTTTAGCAGTTGATAGAACTCTTTTTTCTGAAAAGATAACAAATACCTTAAAAAATCATGAAAATATAGAAATAATAAATGAGGAATTAAAAGAAATTCCAAAAGATAAAATAGTTTTAATTGCTAGTGGACCATTAACTTCTGAAAGTTTATCAGAAAATATAAAAGAATTAACAAAAGATGAACATTTATATTTTTATGATGCAGCAGCTCCTATTGTAACTTTAAGTTCTATAAATCTAGATAAAGTCTATTTTCAATCTCGTTATGATAAGGGAGAAGGAGAATATATAAATTGTCCCATGAATGAGGAAGAGTATAATAAATTTTATGAAAATTTAATAACTGCAGAAAGAGCACCTCTTAAAAAATTTGAAGAAGAAAAACTTTTTGAAGGATGTATGCCAGTTGAAAGAATAGCAAGTAGAGGAATTAAGACCTTATTATTTGGACCACTAAAACCTAAAGGATTAACTAATCCAAGAACAAATTCAAGGGATCATGCAGTTGTTCAATTAAGACAAGATGATAAAGAAGGAAAATTATATAATTTAGTAGGTTTTCAAACTAATTTAAAATGGGGAGAACAAAAAAGAGTTTTTTCAATGATTCCAGGATTAGAAAATGCTGAATTTGTAAGATATGGAGTTATGCATAGAAATACTTTTATAAATTCAACAAAATTATTAAATCCAACTTTGAATTTAAAAGATAATGAAAATATTTATTTTGCTGGACAGATAACAGGGGGAGAAGGTTATGTATGTGCAATGGCTACAGGACTTATGGCAGGAATAAATATATATAATAAAATTATGAATAAAGAAGAGTTTGTATTAGAAGATTTAAGTGCAACAGGTGCTATCATAAAATATATAACAGAAGAAAAAAAGAATTTCCAACCAATAGGACCTAATTTTGGGATGATAAGAGACTTAGAAGGTAAAAGGATAAGAGATAAAAGAGAAAGATATCATACAATTTCTAAAAGAGCATTAGAATATTTAGATGAAAAAATTAAGGGAATGTAAATAGAGTAAAAATAGAAAGGGAGGTTATAATTGTGTTTCAAAAAAATATAAAAAATTTCTTGTTTTATTCAGAATTTACAGAAAATAAAAGTGAAAACACAATAAAATCCTTAAAAAAAGATTTGGAACAATTGGAAGAATATTTGAAAGAAAATGGAGTTGAAAATTTTAAGGAAGTTAATTCTATTGATTTAAGAGGATTTATAGTTAATTTGCAAAAAAACAAAATCTCTAAGAGAAGTATGAGTAGAAAAATATCATCCATTAGAGTTTTTTATAGATATTTAAAAGAAAATAATTTTATTAGTAAAAATCCAGCAGAATTAATAATAGCTCCCAGTTTTCAAGTAGAAATTCCAGAAATTTTATCTATGGAAGAGATAGGGAAGTTAAGAGAGATAATAGATATATCAAAATGTAATGGACTGAGAGATAGATTGATATTAGAATTGTTATTTTCTTCAGGGATAACGCCTATGGAATTAATAATGTTAAGTGAACAAGCAATTAATATAGATAGAAGAGAAGCTGTGGTAAAAAATGGAAAAGAAATAAGAGTAGTGTTTTTTAGTGAGATTACAAGAAAATATTTAGAGTTATATATAGAGGCAAAAAAAATAAAATATAAAGATAAGTATAACAAAAATATAATTTTTGTTAATGGAGCAGGAACAAGATTAAGCGATAGATCTTTAAGAAGGCTGTTAGTTAAATATGGAAAAAAAGCAGAGATAAAAAAAGAAGTAAATCCATTTATATTTAGACATACTTTTGGTTCCTATATGTTATCTCATGGGATGAATATTAACTATTTAAAGGAACTTATGGGACATAAGAATATAGAAACCACAAAGTTGTATCAAGAATTAATAAAAAAACCAACAGTATTTAAAAGTTTAAATATTAACTGAAATTGGAGGAATATTTAATATGGAACAGATGAGAGCAACTACAATAATTTTAGCAAGAAGAGGGAAAAATATTGCTATTGCTGGAGATGGACAAGTAACTTTAGGAGATACAGTTTTTAAATCTAAAGCAAAAAAGATAAAAAAAATAAAAGATTATAATGTTTTAACTGGTTTTGCAGGTGGAGCAGCAGATTCTTTTTCTTTATTTGAGAAATTTGAAAAATATTTAGCTATGTATAAAGGAAATGTTAAAAAAGCTTCTGTTGAACTTGCAAATGAGTGGAGAAATGATAAAGCTTTAAGAAACTTAGATGCTATGTTAATAGTTGCAAGTAAAGAAGATCTTTTAGTTTTATCTGGAAATGGAGATATAATAGAACCTGATGAAGATGTAATAGCCATAGGAAGCGGGGGGAATTATGCTTATTCAGCTGGAATAGCTCTTTTGAAAAATACAGATTTTAGTCCAGAGAAAATAGTTTTAGAATCTTTAAAAATAGCATCGTCAATTTGTATATATACAAATTCAAATATAGTTGTGGAAAAAATTTAAATTTAATAAATTTTATAATTGGAGGAATGAATGTCAAAAAAATGTGTAGGGTGTGGAGTAGAATTACAAAGTGAAGATAAAAATAAAAGTGGTTATCTTCCTAAGAGTGCATTAGAAAATAAAAATAATAAAGGAAAAGATTTATATTGTCAAAGATGTTTTAAAATAAAAAATTATGGTGAATATATTCCTGTAGAAATGACAAGAGAAGATTATAGAAGAGAGGTACATGAAACAATTGAAGATGTAGATTTAGTATTAGCTGTGTTTGATGTAATTGATTTTGAAGGTTCTTTTGATGATGAAATATTGGATATTTTAAGAGAAAAAGAATCTATTGTAGTATTGAATAAAATAGATTTAATTCCTGGAGAAAAACATCCTTCTGAAGTTGCAGATTGGGCAAAATATAGATTAGGTGAAGAAGGAATAGCTCCTCTAGATATAGCTATAGTAAGTAGTAAAAATACTTATGGAATAAGTGGGATATATAAAAAGATAAATCATTTTTTTCCAAAAAGAGCAAAAGTTGCTGTTTTAGGAGTAACTAATGTTGGAAAATCAAGTATTATAAATAGACTTGTTGGACAAAAGATTGCTACTGAATCAAAATATCCAGGTACTACCTTAAAAAGTTCAAAGAAAAAGTTAACTAATGCTAATATAACTTTAATTGATACACCAGGACTTATTCCTGAAGGTAGATTTTCAGATTTAGTATGTGAAAATTGTAACTTAGACATAGTTCCTTCCATGGAAATTTCAAGAAAAACTTATAAAGAAGGAAAAGATAGAGTTATATTTATAGGAGGATTAGTAAAAATTAGAATAATAGGAGATAATGAATTAAAACCTATTTTCTCAGTATATGCTTCAAAAAATGTAAGTTATCATGATACTAATTTAGAAAAAGCAGAAGAGTTAATAGCAAGTAATAGAAGTGATTTATTTTATCCTCCTTGTAAAAGTTGTTTAGATGATTTAAAGAAAGAGGAAATAGTTACTGAAAAATTTGAGATTGAAACAGGTGAAGAAATAGTATTTAAAGGTTTAGCTTGGTTATCAGTTAAAAGAGGACCTTTAAATATAGAAATAACTTATCCTAAAAAAGGGGAAATAATAAGAAGAAAAGCATTTATAAAACCAAAAAGATAGGGTGATTGTTGTGGAGGAGAGAAATAAAATAAAATCTTGGTTAATACAACTATCATTAATAGCGTTAGGAATATTATTTTTAATTATTTATGTGATAATTCCTGGTTCTAAAGATATAAACTATACTAAAAAAGCTGAAAGTGTTGAAAAAAGTTTAAATGAAATAAGAGTTGCTTTAGAAGAATATTACAAAGTTACAGGAAAATATCCAGAACTAACTAAAAAAGGTGCCTATAATAATTTGAAAATATTAGATTATATAGATGAAAAAGGAAATAAGATTTCTTTTGCTAAAATATATAAAAAAAATTCAATAGAGTTTACAGAAGGAACTGATAAATTAGGAAAAAATAATAAAATTTTTGATACGGATGATTTTAAGACAAGAAATGGTTTAGCAGGTTGGAACTATGATTATAGTGGCCAGACTGGAGAAATTCATCCTAATTTACCAAATAATATGTATATGCAAAATATAAACTGGAGTGATCAATAGGAGGATAAAATGAAGTACGATATAATTTTTTTAGGCGGCGGACAGGCAGGAGTTTTTGGAGCCTATGAAGCTATGAAATTAAATCCCAATTTAAAAGTTTTAATTATAGATAAGGGAAGAATGTTAAAAGAAAGAGTATGTCCTAAAGAAAAATTAGGTAAATGTGTAAATTGTCCAACTTGTGCAATAATTTATGGAGTAAGTGGAGCAGGAGCATTTTCAGATTCTAAATTTAATTTAGATTATAAAGTTGGAGGAGATGTACATAAAATAGTAGATAAAGCAATTGTTAATGATACTATTAACTATGTTGTAGATATTTATAGAAAATTTGGTTTTAATGAGGAAGCTACAGGTTTAAAATATAATACAGCAATGGAAGAAATCAAAAGAAAATGTATAGAAAATAGAATTCAGTTAGTAGATACACCTACAATGCATTTAGGTACAGATGGTTCAAGAAAATTATATACAAAATTAATTGATGAACTTTTAGAAAAAGGTGTTGAATTTAAAATAGAGAGAGATATTGAAGAATTAATAATAGAAGAAGGAAAAATTAAAGGGGCTAAGTGTCTATATAAAGGAGAACTTGAAGAATATTATTCTGATAATGTTTTACTTGCAATGGGAAGAAGTGGAGCTCATAAAGTTATGGAAATGAGCCATAAATATGGAGTTGATTGTACTAATGGAGCGATAGATATCGGAGTTAGAGTGGAAATTCCAGATATTATAATGAAAGAAATTAATGAAAATTTTTATGAAGCAAAAATGATATATTATACAAAAACTTATAGAGATAGGATGAGAACTTTTTGTAGTAACCCAAGTGGTTTTATAGCAGCAGAAAAGCATTCTGATAGTATAGTATTAGCAAATGGACATGCATATAAAAATAAAAAATCAAAAAATACAAATTTAGCATTATTATGTACAAAAACATTTACTAAACCATTTGATCAACCTTTTGAATATGCAGAAGCAATTGCAAAAATGTCTTCAATGCTTACAGGAGGAAAATTACTTCTTCAATCTTACGGTGATTTAAAAGAAGGAAGACGTTCAACAGATGAAAAATTAGAAAGATTAAATATAGTTCCAACAACTACAGATTATGTTGCTGGTGACATTTCCTTAGCTTGTCCCAAAAGAATTTTAGACAATATAATGGAATTTATTGAAGCACATGATAAAATTACTCCAGGATTTGCATCTTCAGATTTATTATTATATTTTCCAGAAATTAAATTTAGAAGTACAAGAATGACTTTAAATGAAAATATGATGACAAATATAGAAGGACTTTATGCTGCTGGTGATGGTTCAGGTTATGGAAGTGGGCTTAATATAGCTGCAGTAATGGGAGTATTAGCAGTAAGAGATATGGTAGAAAAGATATCATAATTTAAAAGAGACTTTTTAAAGTCTCTTTTTTTTGTAAATGTAAATAATGTTGACAAATAAGATAATAAAAGTTATTCTATAATGGTATTGGTTGGACCAATACCATTATAGAATAGAGGTGAACTAAATGAAAATAAAATCAAGAAAAGTTATAGTTATAGGGGCAGGACATGTAGGTTCTCATGTTGGATTTTCTTTTGTAACCCAAGGAGCATGTGATGAGTTAGTATATATTGATATAGATGAAAAGAAAGCCCAAGCTCAATCAGAAGATACGGAAGATTCGGTTGTTTATTTACCACATCATGTTAAAGTAAAAGCAGGAGATTATTCTGATGTTGATGATGCAGAAATAATTGTAATTTCAGCAGGACCTTTACCTGATGCAGGAAAAACAAGAATGGAGAGTTTAGGTACAACTTTAGAGTGTTTAGAATCAATAGTACAAGGAATAAAAAATTCTAAATTTTCAGGTATAATAATAAATATTTCTAATCCAGCAGATGTGGTTACAGCTTATTTACAAAAAAGATTAAATTATCCAACTGAGAGAATTTTATCTACAAGCACAACATTAGATTCAGCTAGATTAAGAAAGGCTTTAGCTAGAAATTTAAATATAGATCAAAAATCAATATATGCTTATGTTATGGGGGAGCATGGAGAAAGTCAAATGGTTCCTTGGTCATGTGCTAGTATATTTGGAAAATCATTATTAGATTTAATGAAAGAAAATCCAGATACTTACGGGAAATTAGATTTAAATAAAATAGCAGATGAAGCAAGAGCAGGAGCTTGGGTAGTTATTGATGGAAAGGGTTCCACTGAATTTGGAATAGGAACTTCATGTGTAGAAATTGCAAAAACAATTTTTGCAAATGAAAGAAAAGTTTGTATGATATCAACTTTATTAAAAGGAGAATATGGACAAGAAAATGTTTATGCAAGTGTACCTGCAATTTTAGGAAATGAAGGAGTGATTAAAGTTATAGAATTACCTTTAACAGAAAAAGAATTAATTGAATTTGGTAATTCATGTGAAATAATGAGGAAAAATACAAATAAAGCATTAAATATGAATTAATCATTATTAGGGTTAACCCAACCTGTTGGTTAGACAGGTTGGATTAAGGATGTATGGCTAAACTGCTTCATTTGAAGCAGTTTTTGGCTAATTAAAGTTTTTGAGTCCAATTAAATGGATCTTCAGTTTTTCCCCACTGAATATCAGTAAGGGTATTATAAAGTTTTTGAGTCACTTTTCCAGTTTTAAAATTATTGATGATAACAGTTTCTCCTTTATAGAAAAGTTCTCCAATAGGAGAAATAACTGCAGCAGTTCCAGTTCCAAAAGCTTCTTCTAGTTTACCAGTTCTTCCAGCGTCCATAAGAAAGTCTATTGAAAAATGTTCTTCAGCTACTTCATAACCCCAACTTTTTAAAAGTTTGATACAAGAATCACGAGTAACACCAGGAAGTACAGTTCCATCAATAGGTGAAGTATAAATTTTACCGTCTATTTTAAAAAGAGCGTTCATAGAACCAACCTCTTCTACATATTTCCTTTTTTCTCCATCTAACCAAAGTACTTGAGTATAACCTTTTTCTTGAGCTTGAACTTGAGCAAGCATACTTGCAGCATAATTTCCACCACATTTAGTAAATCCTGTACCACCTTTTGAAGCACGAACTAATTGATCTTCTACGTATATTTTTACTGGATTAACTCCTTCAGGATAATAGTTTCCAACAGGGCAAAGGATTACAATAAATTTGAAATTACCAGCAGCATGAAGTCCAACTGTTTGTTCAGTTGAAAAAATAAATGGACGTATGTATAAAGAAGTTCCTTCAAGATGAGGTATCCAATCTTGTTCAACTTCTAAAAGAGAGTTAATTGCTTCTAAAAAAACATCCTCAGATATTTTAGGAATACATAATCTTTCGCAAGAACTTTGTAATCTTCTAGCATTCATCTCTGGTCTAAAAAGTTGAATATTATTGTCCGGAGTTCTATAAGCTTTCATTCCCTCGAAGACTTCTTGAGCATAATGAAGAACAAAAGAGGCAGGACTTAAAGATAAAGGGCCATAAGGAACTATTTTAGCATTATGCCATCCTTTTTCATTAGTATAATCCATTGTTAACATATGATCAGTAAAATATTTACCAAAGCCTAAGTTGCTTTCATCTGGTTTTGTTTTTAAATTGTTAGATTTTTCAAATTTAATATTCATTGTAAATCCCCCTTGAAGTTATAAAAAAAACACAATCTTAAACAAGATTGTGTAAATGATTAATAAAATTATCAAAATATTTAAATTAAAATATAAATTTAAATATAACTATTTGATAAAGATGGAAAAACATTTATTATCTTGCTGGGCATAATTTTTTTACAAATACGTATAAGAAATATTATTAAGACGCTAAATAATATTAGTGATATTAGTATAAAAATTATGACGTTAAGTAATAGCATATTTTTCCTCCTTCTTAAAATTTTGATTTATTAAAAATAAGTATAAATGAAATTAATGAAAAAAGCAAGTAAAATTTTCAATAATTTTTTTTAGGTGAAGGAATATTTCGTTTAAGTCTTTTAAATAGAGTATATTTTAATTATAAAAGAAATAAAAAATTTAAATTAAGTTAAGAAAAATTTTTTGATATAAAAATAATAAGGTATAATAGTTTTACATAGAAAATTGAAAAGGAGAAGTAAATTGAAAGAGATAAAACTGACTGAAATAAATGGAATAAAAATAGGGAATGCTCAAAATATAGAAGGGGCAACAGGATGTACCGTTATTTTATGTGAAGAAGGAGGGATAGCGGGAGTAGATGTAAGGGGAGGAGCACCAGCTTCTAGAGAAACAGAATTATTAAAATCAGAAAATACTGTGGAAGAGGTGCATGGAATAATATTAAGTGGAGGAAGTGCTTATGGTCTAGATGCAGCAGCAGGAGTAATGGAATATTTAGAAGAAAAAGGAAAAGGTTTTGATGTTAAAGTTGGAGTTGTTCCTATTGTTTGTGGAGCTTCTTTGTTTGATTTAATTATTGGAGATTCTAAATGTAGACCAGATAAAAAAATGGGATATAATGCTTGCTTAAATTCAGAAAAGAATGAAATAAAAGAAGGGAATGTAGGAGCAGGAACAGGGGCAAGTATAGGGAAAATAACTGGAGTAGAAAGAGCAATGAAGGGTGGACTTGGAGTTTATACACTTCAAATTGGAGAATTAAAAGTTGGAGCAGTTGTTGCAGTAAATGCCTTAGGAGATGTTGTTGATATAGATACAAATAAAATAATGGCAGGATTGTTAAATTCAGAAAAAAATGATTTAGCTAGCACAGAAGAAGAACTATATTCTCAATATAGATATTCAGAAAAAAATGTTTTTAATGGAAATACAACGATAGGTTGCATAATCACAAATGCAAAATTAACAAAATCTCAAATGAATAAATTAGCTTCTATTTCCCATAATGGTTATGCTAAAGCTATTTCTCCTGTTCATACTACAGTTGATGGGGATACAATATTTACGTTGTCAACAAATAAAGTAGAAGCTATGCCTGATGCAGTTGGAGTTTTAGCAACTAAAGTTATGAGTAAAGCTATAAATAGAGCAATTTTAAATGCTGAATCAGCCTACAACTTAAAATCAATAAATGATATAAGAAAAAATTTGAAATAGGAGATGAAATGAAAAAAATTGAAAGAAGAAATTTAATAAAAGCCTCTTTAGGGATATTGAAATGTACTTTAAAATTAGAAAATGCAAATTTAATAAATGTTTTTTCTGGTGAAATATATTTAGCTAATGTATATGTTTATGATAATTATATTGTAGATGTGGTAGAAAGTTTAAAGGATACCAATAAAGTAGTTGATAAAGTTATAGATTTAAAAGGAAAATATTTAGCTCCAGGTTTAATAGATTCTCATATGCATATAGAAAGTACCCATTTAACTCCTTATTATTTTGCGCAAGCAGTTCTTCCAAAAGGAACAACTACGGTGATAGCAGATCCTCATGAAATAGTAAATGTTCTAGGAGAAGAGGGACTAGATTATATGCTAGAAGCCTCTAAAAAATTACCAATGAATCAATATTTTTTAATTCCTTCTTGTGTTCCTTCAGTTTTAAATTTAGAAAATTCAGGAGCAACTGTAACTGCAAAAGATGTTGGAAAATGGTTAGATAAAGATAGAATTCTTGGTCTTGGAGAAATTATGGATTTTTTAGGTGTGATAAACTGTGATGAGAGAATGGAAGATATAATAGATATAGCTTATCAAAAAGGAAAATTTTTACAAGGACATGCTCCAGGATTAACTGGTGATAAATTATCAGCTTACTTATGTGGAGGTCCTGTTTCTTGCCATGAAACAAGAGATGGATTTAAAGCTATTGAAAAAATAAGGAAAGGAATAACTGTTGACGCTAGAGAAAGTTCAATGTCTAAAAATATAACTTCAATAGTTGAAAATATAGTATCCAAAGGGTTTAAATCTCCTAGAAATTTAACTCTTTGTACAGATGATAGAGAACCAAAGGATATAATCGAAAATGGACATTTAAATAATTGTTTAAAAGTTGCTGTAAAAGCTGGTTTAGATCCAATTGAAGCAATAAGGGCGGTAACAATAAATGCAGCTTGTGAAGTTAAGATAGAAAAATTAGGAGCTATAGCTCCTGGCTATTTTGCAGATATGGTTGTTTTTGATGATTTAAAAGATTTTAATGTAGAAAAAACATTTTATAGAGGAAAGTTGGTTTCTGAATTTGGGAAGATGAAAGTAGAAATAGAGCAAAAACAATTAGAAATAGAAAAAAGAAATACAGTTTATATTCCTTTAGTTGAAGAAAATCAATTGAAAATAAAGACAGATAAAAAAGAAGGGCTAGTAAAAATAAAAGGCATTTTTTATGAAGATACAAAAAGAACCTTTACAAAATTAAAAGAATTTGAAGTTCCAGTTAAAAATTATTTTGTTGATTTATCTTCTACAGATTTAAATTTCGTGGCAGTGATTAATAGGCATCAAGGAAATAATAATATATCATTAGCGGTAGTTGAAAATTTTAAAATGAAAGAAGGAGGAGTTGGAACAACTTATTCACATGATGCTCATAATATGACAATAGTATATACTAATCCAAAAGATGCAGTAATTATAGCAAATAGATTAAAAAATATTGGTGGTGGAGTAGTTATAGCAGAAAAAGAAAAAATTAAAGATGAAATTAATTTTCCAATTGCGGGCATGCTTTCAAATGAAGATGCTTATAAAACAGGAAATAATATAGAAAGGATTAATAATCTTTTGAGAAAAATGGGTATAGAATGTGATAGTCCTATAACAAGGCCAAGTTCTCTAGCTTTAATAGTGATACCAGAAGTTAAAATAAGTGATTTAGGGATAATTGATGTATTAAATCAAAAAATAATAAAACAAATTTAGAAATAAAAAAAGCCTCATTAATGAGGCTTTTATTTTTAAATCATTATTTAGTTTCGTATACAGAAACTTGCTTTTTGTCTCTACCTAATCTTTCGAATTTTACATATCCGTCAATTAATGCAAATAAAGTATGGTCTTTTCCTTGACCGATATTATTACCGGCATGGAATTTATTCCCTCTTTGTCTGATTATGATGTTTCCAGCTTTAACAGCTTCTCCATCATACTTTTTTACACCAAGGTATTTAGGGTTAGAATCTCTTCCGTTTTTAACAGAACCTTGACCTTTTTTATGTGCAAATAATTGTATATTTAATGAAAATAACATTTAAAATTCCTCCTTCTCTACAAGCTTTATATTTTTTGGATAATTCTTCGATAGTTCTTTAAGAACTACCATCATGCTTTCCAAAAGAGTATGCACTTCTCTTTCTTTACCATTTAGGTCCATATTGTTTAAATCAACAGATATAAGACCATCAGAAGATAACTCAAATCTAGGATAGATTTCTAAAACATCTTGGAATCCTGCAAGAGGAAACTGCAATGCGGTAGAAAGTGCTGCACACACTATATCTGATCCATATTCATTATATTCTGCATGTCCAGTAGCTTTATATCTAATAATTCTACCGTTTTTTCTAAAAATTTCAATCTTAGTCATAATATTAACTATGCGTTAATTGATTTAACTCTGATTTCAGTAAATAGTTGTCTGTGACCTTTTTTTCTATGGTATCCTGTTTTTGGCTTGTATTTGAAGTTAATAACTTTTTCACCTTTACCTTGGTTTAAAATCTCAACTGCAACTTTAGCTCCTTCAACTACTGGAGTTCCAACTTTTACATCTTCACCATTAGCTACTAAAAGAACATCAGTTAATTCTACAGTTTCGTTAACTTCAGCATTAAGCTTTTCAACTCTTAAAACATCACCTTCTGCAACTTTGTACTGTTTACCACCAGTTTTTATAACTGCGTACATTCCAACACCTCCAAAAGTATTTATTCGCTAGCTAGGGTTGCTGACTACCGTCGCTAAGCGTAACTACAAAATAATATCATAAAAGCTCTTTAATGTCAATGGTTTTTTTGTTTAAAAACATAATTGATTTTTTATAAATATAAAGGTATAATTTTTTAGTGAAGAAATAATTAAGATATTAAGGAGAAGCCATGAGATTTCAAAGAGAAAAACTTTTAATAGGAGAGGAAAATTTTAAAAAATTAGAAGAATCCCATATTATAGTTTTTGGAGTAGGAGGAGTAGGAGGATTTGTAGTTGAAGCTTTAGTTAGAGCAGGAGTAGGGAAAATTACAGTTGTTGATTTTGATACTATTGACATAACTAATATCAATAGACAAATTATAGCTAATGAAAAAACAATAGGAAAAGATAAAGTTAAAATTATTGAAGAAAGAATGAAAGAGATTAATCCCAAATTAATGATTAGAGGGATAAAAGAAAAATATTCTTCTGAAACAAGAAATATTTTTTTCGATGAAGAGTATGATTATATTGTAGATGCTATTGATATAGTAACTGCTAAATTAGATTTAATAGAAATGGCTAATGAAAAAAATATATCTATAATTTCATCAATGGGAACAGGAAATAAGATAAATCCAATGATGCTAGAAATTACAGATATAAATAAAACTTCAGTTTGTCCTTTGGCCAGAGTTATGAGAAAAGAATTAAAAGAAAGAAGAATAAAAAAATTAAAAGTAGTATATTCTAAAGAAGTTCCAATTAAACCTTTAAATTTAGATGGAAATAGAGAAAAAAGCTCAAATGTGGGAAGTATTTCCTTTGTTCCTTCTGTAGCTGGGTTGATAATTGGAAGTGAAGTGGTGAAAGATATTTGTAAAATAAAAAACATAAATGGTAAGATAGAAAGGAAATAATATGAAAAAAATAGGAATTTTTTACGGTACAAATACGGGGAAAACAGAAGCAATAGTAGATGAAATAGAGTTTAATTTAAGAAGAGAAGATTATGAAGTTATAAATGTAAAAAATGGAATAGAAAAAATAAAAGAATTTGAAAATATAATTATGGTAACTCCTTCTTATGGAGTCGGAGAGCCTCAAGAAGATTGGGTTAGAAATTTAGAAAAATTAAAAAGCATAGATTTTAAAGATAAAAGAATTGCTTTGGTAGGCTTAGGAAATCAATTTGCTTTTGGAGAATCATTTGTTGGTGGGATGAGAGTATTATATGATATAGTAAGTGCCAATAATGGAATATTGGTAGGTTTTACTTCTATAGAGGGATATTCTTTTGAAGAAAGTGAAGCGATTATTGAAGGCAAGTTTATAGGTTTAGCTTTAGATGAAAATAATCAAGATGATGAGACACCAAACAGGATAAATAAATGGATAAATGAAATAAAAGAAAAATTTATTTAAAAAATAAAACGGAGGAATAAATCATGAGTATTTTATCAGAATTAGACAATTATGGATGTAATATAAAAGAAGCCTTAGACAGGGTTTTAGGTGACGAAGAATTATATATGATTTGTTTAGAAAAATTTATGGATGATGAAGGATTTAATAGATTGGGAGAATTTATAGAAGAAAAGGATATAGAAAAAGCTTTTAATGAAAGTCATACTTTAAAAGGAGTATCAGGAAATTTAGGGTTAATTCCTTTATATGAATTATTAGTTAAAATTGTCGAACAATTAAGGAAGAATTCTCTAGAAGGAGTTTTAGAAGATTATAAAAAAATAATGAGATCTTATAATGAAATAAAAAAAATTAGCAGACAAAAAATATAAAGATGAATCTAAGTATAAAAATTTATTTAAAAGGAGTCATCGATGATAAAAAAAGATATAGAACTTGGCAAGGCATTATCAAAAGAAGATTATTTTGATAAAATTTTAACTAGAGATATTTCAAGCGATATATCTATATTATTAAAAATAGATTTAGGCTTAAAAGAAATAATTCAATATAAAGATTTAAAAAAATTTTTAAAGTTAAAAAAAATAGTAAGTTATGAAAATATTATTGAAGAGATAGGAAAACATATTTTAAAAAAAGAAAAGCAGGAAAAATATTATAAGTTTATTAGTATAGAAAATATTTTAAAGAGTTATAATAAGGGTGAGAGTATTTTATCTTTTCAGTATGAACATGTAAATGATTTAGGGCAAATATTTTGGTGTACTATAATAACAGATTCTTATTTTGATATGAAGGATAAAAAAAATTATACAAGAATTTTTATAAAAGATGTAACATATCGTAAAAAATTAGAATTGTCCCTAGATAGTAAATTTAAATTAGATAAAAATACAGGCCTATATAATAGAATAACAATTGAAAAGATGATAATAAATGAGATAGAAAAAAGAAAACCTTGTGTAATGGGAATTTTATCTATTAACAATATAAAAGATTTAAAGGAAAAAATAGGAGAGGAAAATTTTAAAAAATTATTCTCAGAATTGGCAGACGCTTTAAAAATTAATTTTCATTCTAATATATTATTAGGAAGAATATCTGAAAATGAAATAATAATGTTTGCTAAAAATTTTTCTAAATTTAAATTAAAAGAAAAAGTAGAAAGAATTTATTTTAAAACTTTCACAAAAAAAAATAGATTTTCTTTTGCATACTATTTTAAATTTTCTGTAGGAATTGGTTTTACAAAGGGGAACATAACTTTTAATAATCTTTATTCTAAAACACAGAAAGCTTTATTAATAGCTAAAGAAAAAGGACATAATAATTATTATATTTATGAAAAAGAGAAAAATGATCGTAAAGAGTTATTACAAGAAATAAATTATAAAAAAATAAGTAGCTTAACTAAGGAAGAATTTATTTTTGAAATTATTTCATTATTAAATAAATCTTGTGATTTTGAAAACGTAGTGCAAAAGATTTTAAAATATATAAAAAATTATTTTCAATTGGATAAAGTTCAACTAAATTTGAAATATAATAGATATTTTTATGACCATTTTAGTGAATTTAAAAAAAGTTTAGGTGAAAGTTTTGGAAGTTTAGATATATTAAGTATACCTTTAATTTTAAATAAAAGAGTATCTGGGAAATTAATTTTAGAACACTTTAAAAAAAATATAGAAAATAAAGATATTTTAAATATAGTAGCTCAGCTTATTTCATATGATTATATGAAATATAAAATATTAAAAGAAGAGTTTTGTTCAGGAAAATATGACAAACTGACAGGACTTTTAAATCATAGTAGTTATTCAAAAAAAATTGATAAATTAAAAATAGAAAGTCTATCTTCTTTAGGAGTTTTATATATAGATATAAATAATTTTAAAAATATTAATTTAAGTTTTGGAAGAAAATATGGGGATGAAGTTTTAAAAAAAATAGCATCTTCATTTTCTAAATATTTCCCAGTAAGTTTAAAATTTCGTCTATATGGGGATATATTTTTTATATTATTTGAAGATTTAACTTATAAAAAGTTTGAAATAAGCATAAAAGAATGGGAAAAATTTATTGATGAAAATTTTACAGTTAGTATTTCAATAGGAAAAGCTTGGTCAGATATGGATATAGATTTTAACAAATTATGTAGAAATGCAGAAGAGTTTTTAAGGTATTCCAAAGAAGAGTATTGTGATAAAAAAAGTATAGAAGCTTTTCAAAAAATTGAAAGAAAAATAAAGTTTATGAAAAACTTGAAAAACGGAAATTATAAAATGCATTTGCAACCAAAAGCAGATACAAAAGATGGTGAGATTTTTGGTGCAGAGGCATTAACGAGACTTTATTTAGATGGAGAAGTTCTATCTCCTTATAGATTTATTCCTCAGTTAGAAAGGGATGGGTTTATTAAGTATTTAGATAAATATATTTTTGAAGAAGTTTGTAAACTATTAGCAAAATGGGAAAGAGAAGGGAAAAAATTAATTAAAATATCTTTAAATTTTTCAAGAGCAACATTTATGACTAAAGGGATTGTTGAAGATATTATAGAGATTGCAAATAGATATAATGTTTCTAGGGAACATATAGAAATAGAAATGACAGAAACTATGGGAGAATTAGATAAAGAGAGTATAAAAGAAATTTGTTCAAGAATAACAAAAGAAGGCTTTTTAATATCGCTAGATGATTTTGGAGCTAAATATAGCAATATGGCAGTATTAATATATATGTATTTTAATACAGTTAAGTTAGATAAAAGCTTAATTAATGACGTGATATCAAATGATAAAAGTAAAATAATTATAAAAAATATATTTAAAATATGTAAAGAACTAGGAATAAATAGCATTGCAGAAGGAGTTGAAACTGAAGAACAATTCAAGGCATTAAAAAAATTAGGTTGTGATGCAGTTCAAGGCTATTTATTTAACAAACCTATACCAGTAAAATATTTTGAAGAATTATATATTTAAAAAAGAGTTATAAATATAGGGCACCCAAAATTTTAGATAAATAAGATTTTGGGTGCATTTTTTATGTTTAATTTTTTTGAATTTTATTGTGAATTTCTTTTTTAAATTTTTTATATAAATAAAAAGTAAGTAAAAATCCTCCAATATCACCAATTATTTGAGTTCCAGGAAGCCCATAAAAACCAATTAGTTTAGGTAAAATTAAAATAACAGGTATGAAGAAAAAGCCCTGTCTAGAAGAGGTAGTTAAAAAGGCATAAAGCCCTTTTCCTAAACTTTGAAATAAGGTAGTTATAATTATTTGAAATCCATTTAAAGAAAATGTTAAAGCAGATCCTCTTAAAAATAAACTTCCGTAATGTATAATGTTAGAATCATTAGTAAATATAGAAATTAAATATTTTGCAAAAATTATAAAAAATAGTGAAGATAAAATAGAAAAATTATTAGCTAATTTTAAAGTATAGCTAATAGATTCTTTAACTCTTTCAAATTTTTTAGCTCCATAGTTATATGCAACTATTGGCTGGAAAGCTTGTCCTAATCCAAATAACACAAAAACATTAATAGAATTAATTCTCATGGCAACTCCAAGACCTGCAATAGCTTCTGGACCAAATAAATTAGCAGCTGAATTCACAAGAGCTACAGCTATACTAACCAAGAGTTGTCTAACAAATGATGGGAAACCTATTTTTAATAATTCTTTAAACATTTTTATTTTAAAATTAATTTCTTTTATTTTAAATTTAATAATTGAGTTTTTAGATAGGTAAAACTTCAATAAAAATAAAGTAGATATAAATTGAGACAAACCAGTTGCAATAGCAGCTCCGGATACGCCTAAATCTAAATAAAAAATGAAAATAGGATCTAAAATAACATTTATAAAAGCTCCTAGATTTAAAGCATGCATACTATATTTAGCATTTCCTTCTCCCCTAATACTATTATTAAGACACATATTAATGGTTGTAAAAGGAGCGGCAATGAATATCCACTTTATGAAATTTTCAAAATATAATTTTAATTTTCCACTTATTCCAAAAATTTTTGAAATAAGATCAGTATTAAAAAATCCAAGTATTCCAATAGTAATTCCAACAAAAAAAGAAAAAAGAATTATAGTGGAAAAAATAGAATTAGCTTTTTTAAATTTTTTTTCTCCTAATGTTCTCGAAAGTAAAGCTCCAAGCCCGATACCTAAAGTTAGAGCAATAGCAGTTATTATCATAATTGTAGGAAAGGCTATGGAAACAGCACCTAATGCATAAGGGTCATTTAATTTTCCTACAAAAAAAGTATCAACAACATTATAAATAGCATTAACTAACATTCCTGTAATAGCAGGAAAAGCAAGGGATTTAACAAGAGATGGGATTGGTTCAGTTTCTAGTCGTAATTGATTTTTCATATACCCTCCATAATTTTAAATGTATTCTTACATTCTATAAAAAAAAATGCATTAATGCAAGAAATTATTTTATAAATAAAATATAAATGATATAATAATTTAAATGAATAAAGAATTAGGTGAGGTAGGTAATTAATGAACGAAAAAGCGGAAAAAATAAAAGAATTAAAAGAAAAAATAAAAAATTATAATGAATACTATTATAGTAAGAATCAAAGTTTAGTGTCTGATAAAGAGTATGATAGTTTGTTAAAAGAATTAGAGAATTTAGAAAGCAAAAATCCTCAATATAAAATGTTTGATTCTCCTACTTTACAAGTAGGGTCAAGTTTAAGTAATACTAAATTTAAAAAAATAAATCATAGAAAGCCTATGCTAAGTTTGTCAAATAGTTACAATATAAATGAGATAGACGATTTTATAAAAAGAGTTGAAAAAAACTTATATAAAGAAAAAACTGAAGAAAAAAAATTATCTTATATTTTAGAAGTTAAGTTAGATGGATTATCTATCAGTGTAATTTATAAAGGTGGAAAATTAGTTCAAGCTGTTACAAGAGGAGATGGGAAAATAGGTGAAGATGTAACAGAAAACATCATGCAGATAAAATCAATACCTCATGTTTTAGATGAGGAAATTGATTTAGAAGTTAGAGGAGAAGTTATATTACCTTTAAGTAAGTTTGAAAAAATAAATAAAGAAAGATTAGCTAATGGAGAAGAAGTGTTTGCAAATCCAAGGAATGCAGCAAGTGGTACTCTTAGACAATTAGATGCGAGAATAGTAAAACAAAGAGAGCTTGATTGTTATTTTTATTTTTTAGTGGATCCTTTAAATTATAATTTAAAGAGTCATGAAGAAGTTTTATCTTTTATAGAGGATAAGGGATTAAAAACAACAGGTATTGGGGAAAAGTTTATAAGTACACAAGAATTAGATGAAAGAATAAAATACTGGGGAGAAGAAAGAGTAAAATTAGATTATGAAACAGATGGAATGGTAATAAAAGTAAATGAAATCAAATTTTGGAATGTTTTAGGAAATACAACAAAGAGTCCAAGATGGGCAATAGCTTATAAATTTCCAGCAAAGCAAGTATCAACTAAATTATTAGATATAACATGGCAAGTTGGAAGAACAGGAAAAGTTACTCCAGTTGCAGAGTTAGAAGAGGTAGAAGTTTCAGGAAGCCGTGTGAAAAGAGCAAGCTTACATAATTTTGATGAAATACTAAGAAAAGATATAAAAATCGGGGATAGAGTATTTATAGAAAAAGCAGCAGAAATTATACCTCAAGTTGTAAAGCCAATAAAAGAGATGAGAACAGGAGAGGAAAAAGAAATTTTACCGCCAGAAAAATGTCCAGTATGCAATAGTATTTTAGAGAAAGAAGATGGGCTAGTAGACTTAAAATGTAAAAATAAACATTGTAGTGCAAAACTTCAAGGAAAAATAGAATATTTTGTTTCTAGGGATGGAATGAATATAATAGGGTTTGGTCAAAAAATAGTAGAAAAATTTATAGAGTTAGGTTTAATTAAAGATATCACAGACATCTATAGTTTGAAGGATTACAGGAATAAAATAGAAAGCTTAGAAAAAATGGGAAAGAAAAGTGTGGATAATATAATAAATTCCATAGAAGAAAGTAAAAAAAGAGATTATTCTAAAGTTTTATATTCTTTAGGTATTCCTGAAATAGGAAAGTTTTTAGCTAATTTACTTGCTCAAGAGACTTTAAATATAGATGTTTTAATGAGTATGGGAAAAGAAGAATTAATAAAAATAGATGGTGTTGGAGAGAAAGTTGCCAATTCTGTTTATGAATTTTTTAGAAAAGAAGAAAATATTTTAATTATTAATAAATTAAAAACTATAGGGATAAACTTTTCTTCAGAAAACGAGTCTAAGATAGAGGAAAATATATTTGAAAACAAAACATTTTTAGCTACAGGTAAGTTAGAGCATTTTAGTAGAAATGAAATAAAAGAAGAAGTGGAAAAATTTGGAGGTAAAAATTTATCAGGAGTGAGTAAAAAATTAGATTTTCTAATAGTGGGAAAAGCTGCAGGAAGCAAGCTAAAGAAAGCTAAAGAAATTCCTTCTATAAAAATTATAACTGAAGAAGAATTTTTTGAAATGGTAAAAGGTAAAAATAGTAAATAACTAAATTATTTTTTTAAATATGTTAGGTTTGACTAGTTACTATTTATTGTGATAATATTTATAGTATACGATGAAAATAAAAGATAGAGAGGGAATTTTAATATGATAGCTAATTTATTAAAAGGGATTTTCGGTACAAAAAATGATAGAGAAATTAAGAGAATTTCTAAAAGAGTAACAGAAATAAATGCATTAGAAAATGAATATGAAAAATTGTCAGATGAAGAATTAAAAGGTAAAACAAAAGAGTTTCAAAATAGATTAAAGAATGGAGAAACTCTTGATGATTTATTAGTTGAAGCTTTTGCTGTTGTTAGAGAAGGATCAAAAAGAGTTTTAAAAATGAGACATTATGATGTTCAACTTATTGGAGGAATAGTTCTTCATGAGGGAAAAATAACAGAAATGAAGACAGGAGAAGGAAAAACATTAGTGGCAACTTGTCCAATTTATTTAAATGCTCTTACTGAAAAGGGAGTTCATGTAATAACTGTAAATGACTATCTTGCAAGAAGAGATAAAGAACAAATGGGTCAATTATTTGAATTTTTAGGATTAACAACAGGAGTTTTAGTTAGTAATCTTCCTAATTATGAAAGAAAAGCAGCATATAATTGTCATATAACTTATGGAACAAATTCTGAGTTTGGTTTTGATTATTTAAGAGATAATATGGTTGGAACTTTGGAAGAAAAAGTTCAAAGAGATTTAAATTTTTGTATAGTAGACGAGGTTGACTCTATATTAATTGATGAAGCAAGAACACCATTAATAATTTCAGGAGCAGCAGAAAATACCTCTAAACTATATAAAACATTTAATCAAGTAGCAGGGCTTTTAGAAAGAAGTAGAGAAACAGAAAAAATAACTGATGTTAAAAAGAAAAAAGAAATGAATATTCCAGATGAAAAGTGGAAAGATTATGAAGTTGATGAAAAAGCTAAAAATATAGTTCTTACTGAAAAGGGTGTCAAAAAAGTTGAAAAAATGTTAAATTTAGAAAACTTATATGCTCCTGAAAATATAGAATTGACTCATTATTTAATGCAATGTTTAAAAGCTAAAGAATTATTTGAAAGAGATAAGGATTATTTAGTTAAAGGAAGCGATGTTGTAATAATAGATGAATTTACAGGAAGGGCTCTTGAAGGAAGAAGATATTCTGATGGATTACATCAGGCTATTGAAGCTAAAGAGGGAGTTAAAATAGCTGGTGAAAATCAAACTTTAGCATCAATAACACTTCAAAATTATTTTAGAATGTATGAAAAATTATCAGGAATGACAGGAACAGCAGAAACTGAAGCTTCTGAGTTTATGTTTATTTATGAATTACCTGTAGTCGTTATACCAACAAATAAACCAATTATTAGAAAAGATAATGGAGATATTATATATAAAAGTAAAGAAGAAAAAATAGAAGCTATTGTAGAGGAAATTAAAAGACTTTATGAAAAAGGGCAACCAGTATTGGTGGGAACAATAACTATTCAAGGCTCAGAATTATTATCAAATGAGCTAAAGAAATTAAATATAGCCCACAATGTTCTAAATGCTAAATTCCATGAAAAAGAGGCAGAAATAGTTGCTCAAGCAGGAAGATATAAAGCAGTAACAATCGCTACAAATATGGCAGGTAGAGGAACAGATATAATGTTAGGTGGGAACCCAATATTTATGGCTAAAAATGAAGCTAAAACAGATGAAGATTACAAGAAAGCTTTAGAAAAATATACTATTCAATGTGAGGAAGAAAAAGAAAAGGTATTATCTATAGGTGGATTATATATTCTTGGAACAGAAAGACATGAATCAAGAAGAATTGATAATCAGTTAAGAGGAAGAGCAGGAAGACAAGGAGATCCAGGAGAATCACAATTTTATTTATCTTTAGAAGATGATCTTATGAAATTATTTGGATCAGACAGGGTAAAAAGTGTTATGGAAAGATTAGGTATTCCTAAAGGAGAACCAATAACTCATAGAATGATAACTAAATCTATAGAAAACGCACAAAAGAAAGTAGAATCAAGAAACTTTGGAATCAGAAAATCTTTGCTTGAGTTTGATGATGTAATGAATAAACAAAGAGAAGCTATTTATGCAAGCAGAAATGAAGCTTTATCTAAAGAAGAATTAAAAGATACAATTCAGCATATGCTTAAAGGAAGTATTGAAAGTGCTGTAGTTTCAAGATTTGTAGGAGAATACAAAGAGGAATGGAATGTTAAAGGACTTGCAGAATTTTTAGAAGAAAAATATAATTATGAGATAAAAGATTTAGAGGAATACAAAGCTTTTGGAATAGAGGAATATGCAGAAAAATTATTTAAAGATATTGAAAAGAAATATCAAGAAAAAGAAGAGGAAATTACTCCTGATATAATGAGACAAATAGAAAAATATGTTCTTTTAGAAGTTGTTGATAATAGATGGAGAGAGCATTTAAAGGCTCTTGATGGATTAAGAGAAGGAATATACTTAAGATCTTATGGTCAAAGAGATCCTGTTGTAGAATATAAATTAGTTTCTGGTGATTTATATGGTAGAATGCTTGAAACAATAAAAGTAGATACAACTTCTTATATGTTTAAAATAGTTGTAAAAACTAAGGAAGAAGCTGAAGAAGAAAATAAATATGGTGGTCCAGATAATCCAAATGGAGTTTGTCCTTGTGGCAGTGGAAAAAAATATAAAAAATGTTGTGGAAGATAATGAGGGGAGCTAATAGTATGAAAAAAATATTAATTTTATTATCCGTAGTAATGTTAACCGCTTGTACTTCTTTAAAGAGTAAAGAAACTCAAGAACCTAAATATAATAAAGAAAGTATGAAAAATTGGGAAGAAACTATATCTAAAGAAATTGAAAATAAAGCATATATTTCTGATTTGTATGGAGATGAAAATCCAATATATTATTTAAGAAAAACTGGTAAGATGTCTAAAAAGCATTATGATTTTTTCAAAACTCTTGCAACTAAAAAAGAGATAACAGTTGAAGATAGTGAAAAATTTCAAGGGATAGTTGATAAATATGTATCTAAATTAAATAGAAAATTTTATTTGAAAGATAATAATTTAAAAAATCCTAAAGGTTTAGTTGATAAAATGGTTTCAGACTCTTATTTAAGAATGAAAAACCCTTCTAATCATATAGCTAATAAAGTAGCAACGCCTGAAGAGTGGGAAAAAATAGTTGAATTTTCTAAACAAAAAGATTTAAATGAAAAAGATGTTAAAAAATTAAGAAAGATATTAAATAAATTTATAAAAAGAACAGAGTTCTTTGATTCTGAAAGTTGGTATGGTTCTGAAATTTCAGAAAGAGTTCAAATATTAGCTCACTTATCAAGTGAAGTAAAAAAATCTAAAAACAATATAAACAACATAAATGCAAAGGCTTTATATGTTGCTTATCCAAATGATTTTTCTCCTTTAGAAAATTGGGGAAATTAAATATAGTATAGTGAAGGCTGTTTCTTAATGAAACAGCCTTATTATAATAAGAAAGGAGATAAAATGAATGAAAAAATAGTTGCAGATTTACATACTCATACAGAAAATTCAGATGGAACATATTCAGTAGAAAATTTAGTGAAATTAGCTAAAGAAAAAGAATTGAAAGTTATAGCAATAACAGATCATGATACTATTAGTGGGCTTTTTCAAACAAAAGAATTATCTGAAAAATATAAAATAGAAATAATAAATGGGATAGAAATGTCATGTAATTTAAATGGAAAAGATGTCCATATTTTAGGATATGGAGTAAATATTGAGGATTCTAATTTTAAAAAAGAGTTAATCAGAATAAAGAAGATTAGAGAAGAAAGAAATGATAAAATAATAGAGAAATTAAATAAATTAAAATTAAATGTTTCTTTAGAGGAATTAAAAGAAATAGCAAAAGGAGATATAATAAGTAAAGCTCATTTTGCAGAATTGATGATGAATAAAGGATATGTTTATAGTAAAAGAGAGGCTTTTAAAAATTATTTAGGAAAAGCGGGGTTAGCTTTTGTAGAGAAAAAAAATTATGAACCAATAGACGCGGTAAAAATGTTGAAAAAAAATGGGGCTTTTATATCTTTAGCTCATCCTAAGCTAGTTACTGAAAATGATAATGAATTAGAAAATTTAATTAAAGAATTAAAAAAAGAAGGGCTAGAAGGTTTAGAAGTTAATTATTATAGCTTTAATAAAAATGATAAAAAAAGATATAATAAAATAGCTGAAAAATATAATTTAATTATTACTGGAGGATCAGATTTTCATGGGAAAAATAGAGTAGATGTTTCTTTAGGAGAATCGGGTTTAAATGAAAAAGAGTATATAGAATTTAAAAAAAGTTTAAAAAAAAAGTAAAAGATGGTAAAATTGAATAGAATGATAAAAGAAATTAGGAGGCAAAAAATGATAATAGTAACAGGGGCAGCAGGATTTATAGGTAGTGCATTTATATGGAAATTAAACGAAATGGGAATAAATGATATATTAGCAGTGGATAAAATGAGAACAGAAGAAAAATGGCTTAATTTAAGAAAAAGAGATTATGCTGATTGGATGGATAGAGATAATCTTTTTGAATGGCTAGAAGATGAGAAAAATGCTAAAAAAATAACTGCTGTAGCTCATTTTGGAGCTTGTTCAGCAACAACAGAAAAAGATGCAGATTTTTTAATGAGTAATAATTATGGTTACACTAAAAAATTATTTAAATTTTGTGCAAAGCATAATATAAACTTTGTAAATGCTTCTTCAGCAGCAACTTACGGTGGTGGTGAATTAGGGTATGATGATGATATAACAGTTGAGGAATATAAAAAATTAATGCCTCTTAATAAATATGGATATTCTAAAAAATTATTTGATGATTGGTCTTTTAAACAAGAAGAAACTCCAAAGCAATGGGTAAGTTGTAAATTCTTTAATGTTTATGGTCCCCAAGAATATCATAAGGGAAGAATGGCATCTATGGTATTCCATACGTTCAATCAATATAAGGAAAATGGTGGAGTTAAATTATTTAAATCTCATAAAGAAGGATTTAAAGATGGAGAACAATTAAGAGATTTTGTTTATATTAAAGACGTTGTAAATATGTTATATTATTTTTTAACAGAAAAAGTAAAATCAGGAGTATATAATGTGGGAACAGGAAAATCTAGAAGTTTTAAAGATTTATCTATGGCTACAATGAAATCAGCTTCTAAAAATGAAAATTTAAAAGAAGAAGATGTGGTAGAATTTGTTCCTATGCCTGAAGATTTAAGAGGAAGATATCAGTATTTTACCGAAGCTAAAATGGAAAAAGCTAGAAAAGCAGGTTATTTAGATAAATTTTATTCATTAGAAGAGGGAGTTTATGATTATGTTGTAAACTATCTATCTAAAGAAGATAAGTATTTATAGGAGGAAATATGAATCCTTTTTTACTTGTTTTAATTCTTGGGATAGTGGAAGGTATTACTGAATTTTTACCAGTGAGTAGTACTGGGCATATGATATTAGTTGAAAAATTTATAAATTGTCCTTATGTTTCAAAAAGTTTTATGGATAATTTTTTAATAATAGTTCAATTTGGAGCTATTATTTCAGTAATATTATATTTTTGGAAAGATATTCATCCCTTTGTAAAATCCAAAGATATTTTTAAGGAGAGAATGTCTCTTTGGAGCAAAATAATAGTTGGAGTTTTACCAGCGGGAGTAATTGGATTATTAGCAGATGATTATATTACTGAATTTTTTTTAGGAAACACTTTTATAGTTGCTCTGATGTTGATACTTTATGGTATAATTTTATTTTTTATAGAAGACAAGATAAACAAAGTTAGAAAAATTAATTCAATGAGTGAAATATCATATAAGATTGCTTTTATAATTGGTTTTTTTCAATGTTTAGCTATGATTCCAGGAACTTCAAGATCTGGAGCAACAATAATAGGAGCTTTACTTTTAGGTTTATCCAAAGGAGTGGCAGCAGAATTTTCATTTTTCTTAGCTATTCCAACAATGATGGGAGCTACACTTTTGAAATTAATGAAGAGTGGTCTTAATTTTACAAATTTAGAATGGGAATTATTAGCTGTTGGTTTTATAGTTTCCTTTGTAGTTGCTTATCTAGTAATAAAATGGTTTATGGGATACATAAAAACAAGAACATTTAAATTGTTTGGAGTGTATCGTATTATTTTAGGAACTTTAGTTATTATTTTATTGAATATTTAGTTTTAATAGAGGGGGAATGCTATGACTGAAGAAACTTTTTTTAAAATTATAAAAAAAGGAAGGGAAATACAAGCTTCAGATGTACATCTTCTCGTTGGAGAAATTCCAATATTAAGAGTTAATGGAAATTTAATAAAAATAGAAAATTATTCTTCTTTATCTGAAGAAGAGATGGAAGAAATGCTAAATTTTATTTTAGATAAAGAGGGAAAAAATAAATTAGAATTAGAAAGAGAAATAGATTTATCTTTGAAGGATAAGGATGGAAATTGTAGATTGAATATTTTTTATGAGAAAAACAAACTATCAATAGTTATAAGGATAGTAAAAAATAGGATACCAACTTTAAAAGAATTAAACATTAATGAAAAAATTTATGATTTTTTAGATTCTAAACAAGGTTTATTAATTATAGCTGGGAAAAGTGGAAGTGGGAAAAGTACAACAATAGCTTCTATTATAGAAGAAATTAATAAAAATAAAGCATGTAATATATTAACTATAGAAGATCCTATAGAGTATATATTTGAAAATAAAGAAAGTATAATAAGACAAAGAGAAATAGGAGAGGATGTAACTGATTTTTCATCAGGAATAAAATCTTCCTTGCGTCAAGATACAGATATAATAATGGTAGGAGAGTTAAGGGATTTAGAAAGTATTGAAATGGCTATAGTAGGAGCAGAAACAGGTCATTTAGTTATATCAACTCTTCATACAACAGGGGCTATAGACACTATAGATAGAATAGTTTCAATGTTTTCAAATGAAAAAAAAGAATTTATTCAAAGGATTTTATCAACAAATTTAATTGGAGTTATTTATCAAGAATTTATAGAAAATATAACTCAAGATAAAAAAACAAAGGTTCCTTTATGTGAAATGATGTATGTGAATAAAGGAATTAGTAATTTAATAAGAACAGGACGTACAAATCAGATTTCTTCTTTCATAGAAGTTAGTGGAAGAAAAGGGATATTAAATAAAAAAGAATGTTTAAAATCTCTTTATAGGAATGATAAAATAAATAATAAAACATATGAAGAATATTTAAGAAAAATAAGAAGAGAAGAAACTTTATAGGAGAAAAAATTGGAAATAAAATTAGATTTTAAAAGTAAAGAAAATACTATTTTAGAATTTAAAAGGATATTATTAGGGGATATAAATATAGAGAAATTTTCTGTAAAAACTTTAGAAGAAAATGAAGATGAAATATCCTTAGAAATAAGCGCAGATAAATTAAAAAAAGTATTTACTTTAAAAAATTATACTGATAATATGGTGGATCAAAAAACAGTAATGACAAAAGCAGGACTGTTATTATTATTTGAAAAAAAATATCCATGGGGAGCATTGGTAGGAGTAAGACCAACTAAATTAGTTAGAAGATTTCTTGTTATGGGATATTCTTTTGAAGAAATTGATGAAATATTAGAAAAATTATATTTTGTATTTCCTGAGAAGAGAAAATTATTGTTAGAAGTTGTAAAAACAGAAAATAAATATTTGAATGATGAAGGACTAAATATGTATGTTGGAATTCCATATTGTCCAACAAGATGTAAATATTGTTCTTTTGCTTCTTATGAAATAAACAGTAAATTAGGGAGTTTTTATGATGATTTTGTAAAAACATTAATAGAAGAAATAGAGTTAACTGGAGAAATGCTAAAAGGAAAAAATTATAACATAGAATCTTTATATTTTGGAGGAGGAACTCCGAGTATTTTAAAAGAAAAAGATTTAGAAAAGATAATAAAAACCTTATATAAAAATATTGATTTAAGTAACTTAAAAGAATTTACATTTGAAGCTGGAAGAGAGGATACTTTAAATATAAAAAAATTAAATATATTAAAGAATCTGGGAGTGGACAGGGTTAGTTTAAATCCACAGAGTTTTAATGAAACAGTTTTAAAAGATTTAAATAGAAATTTTGATAGAAAACATTTTGATGAAATGTTTAAAGAAATAAAAAAACTAGGATTCATTGTAAATATGGATTTTATAATAGGATTACCAGGAGAGAATGTAGATGATATTCTAAATACTTTAGAACAAGTTAAAAATTACGAAATAGATAATTTTACAATACATACCTTAGCTATAAAAAAAGGTTCTAATTTAATAAAAGATAATTATAAAATAGGAAAAATAGAGAATGAAAGAATAGACAATAAAATAAAAGAGATCATAACTTTAAAAAAATTATATCCTTATTATCTTTACAGACAAAAAAATACTCATGAATGGGGAGAAAATATAGGATATTCTCTTTTAGGAAAAGAATCTATTTTTAATATTGAAATGATAGAGGAAAATCAATCAACAATTGGATTAGGTGGAGGAGCTATAAGTAAAAAAGTAGAGAAGATAAGTAAAACTAGATTAGCTATAGAAAGATTTATAAATCCTAAAGATCCTTATATGTATATATGCGAGATGAAAGAAAGAGTAAAACAAAAAAATAAACTTTTTGAATTTTAAAATTAAAGAAGGTGATTTTTTGAAAAAGATAATAAAAAGAATAGTGTATTTATTTTTTTTAATATCTATATTAACATATTCTATGGATACAGAATATAAAATTAATTATAGTGATTCTTCTTCGGGGAAATTAGATATAAATTTAGCAACAAAATCTCAAATGTTAAAAGCAGGAGTAGCCCAAAGTTATGTTTATAAAATTTTAGAATTTAGGACTTTAGTAGGAGGAATTGATAATTTTAATCAATTAAATAGAATAAAAGGTATTGGTAAAAGTACTTGTAATAAATTAAAAAAATATTTTATAATAGATGAAGTGCCTGAGTATAAAGAATTATATATTAATAGAGCAGATGATAAAATTTTAAAATATTATGGGTTTGAAAAAAAGCAAATAAAATTACTTAGAAAATATTTGAAAGAAAATAATTTGATATTAGATAATAGAGAAATAAAGAAAATATTAACTAAAAAACAGTATAATGAATATAAAGATATAATAAATTATAATCAATAAAAAAATAGGAAGGTGACATATAATGGAAAGCAGAATGATAAGAGGAGCCAGTAAAAATGCAAGATTTTTTGTGATAGATTCCACGGAAATAGTGCAAGAGGCTTTGAATATACATAAATGTAGTCCAACAGCAATAAATGCTTTTGGAAGATTTTTAACAGCAGGTTTAATCATGGGAGGAACATTAAAAGGAAAAGATTTACTATCAATAGTTACTGATACTGATGGACTTGTAAATCAAATGATAGTTACAGCAAATGGAGAAGGAGAAGTTAAGGGATATTTAAATAATCCTCAAGCTGATTTACCAAATAAGCAGTTAACTAATAAACCTGATGTAGCTAATTTAATAGGAAAAGGAACTCTTAGAGTAATAAAAGATATGGGTTTAAAAGAACCTTATGTTGGACTTTCTGAAATCGTATCAGGAGAAATAGCAGAAGATGTAGCTTATTATTATGTTACTTCTGAACAAATTCCAACAGTGATAGCTTTAGGAGTTGAATTATCTGATGAGAAAACGGTTAAAGTTGCAGGGGGGTATATGATTCAATTATTCCCAGATGCAGATGATAAATTTATAGATCTTTTAGAAGAAAAAATAAAAGCAATGAGAAATATAACTGAGCTTTTAAAAGGTGGAATGGATTTAGAAAGAATAGTTAAATTAATTTATGAAGATATGACAGATGAAAATTATGAAAAATTAATAGAGTCTTATGAAGTATTAGAATCTAAGAATGTTAAATATTTTTGTAATTGTAATAAAGAAAAATATTATAAAGGATTAATTACTTTAGGAAAAGAAGAAATTGAAAAAGTTTTAAATGAAACTGGTGGAGAAATAGAAACAGAATGTCATTTTTGTGGTAAAAGATACAAATTTAATAGAGATGACTTAAAAGAATTTTTAGAAAAATAAAATATTTTAAAATAGGAAATATAATTATTTCCTATTTTTTTTATGTTTTTTTATATAATAGGACATCTGTCCTATAAAAAAAAATAGAATAGTTGTACTCTTTATATAGAACAAAATTTTCTAAAAAAAATCTTTTCAACAAAAAAAAGAACAGAGGGTGATGGAAATGAGGGGAATAGTAGGAATTGTAGTAGTTATTTTTATAGGGTGGTTATTATCTTATGAAAGAAAAAGTGTAAACTGGAGAATTATTGGGGCAGGATTTTCACTTCAAATTTTATTTGCATTTATTGTTTTAAAAACTAAAGTGGGTGCTTATATTTTAGGAAAGATGGCAGCAGGAATTTCCAGTATAATGTTTCAAGCTAATGCGGGAATAAGTTTTTTGTTTGGAAGTTTAGGCTCTCCTGATAATTTAGGTATGATATTTGCATTTCAAGTTTTACCTTTGATTGTTTTTTTTGGAGCGTTAGTTTCTGTTTTATATTATCTAGGAATTATGCAATTAGTAATAAAATATATAGGAGGTTTTATAGGTAAAGTTGTAGGTACTAAAGAAGTTGAATCTATCTCAGCAGCAGCGAATATATTTTTAGGACAAACAGATGCTCCTCTTTTAGTAAAACCTTATATATCCAATTTAAGTCGGTCAGAATTATTTGCAGTTTTAACTGGTGGGGTTGCCTCTGTTTCAGGAACAGTTTTAGCAGGTTATGCAGCTTTGGGAGTTCCCATGAAATATTTAATTGCAGGATCATTTATGGCAGCTCCAAGTGGTCTTATTTTTGCAAAGTTAATAATGCCAGAAAAATCTGGAAATATAAAAGATAATAAAAAAGTTGTGTTTCATAAAAGTGAAGCAGTGAATATAGCTGATGCAGCAGCAAAAGGAACTATGGATGGATTGAAAATGGCAGTTTCTATGGGGGCATTGTTAGTTGCGTTTATAGGATTGATAACTTTGGCGAATACTATAGTTGCTGACATAGGTGGATTTTTTGGAGTGAATATTACAATTCAAAAAATATTAGGATATTTATTTTCTCCTTTAGCTTATGTTATGGGAATTCCTTGGAATGAAGCAGTTACAGCAGGAAGTCTTTTAGGAGAAAAGATGGTATTAAATGAATTTGTTGCATATGCTTCTTTTGGTAAAATAATGGATGGATTATCAGAAAAGACAATAACAATTATGAGTTTTGCTCTTTTAGGATTTGCAAATATTTCTTCAATAGCAATTTTAATAGGAGGAGTTGGAGGATTAGCTCCTGATAGGAAAAAAGATATTGCTAAAATGGGGGTAAGAGCTATCTTAGGAGGATTTTTGGCATCAATATTAAATGGGATAATAGCAGGAGTATTTTTTGGATAATATTAAAGTTCTTCAGCTAGATCTAAAAATTTTTCTTTATCAATAACAATTATAGAATGTTTAGTTTTGATAATGATATTTTCTTTGAGAAGATATTTTATAACTCTAGTAAGATTTCTATAACTAGAATTTAATTTAATAGATAATTCTTTTAAAGAATCGAAGTAAATTTTAAAATTATTTTGAATAATATAATTAACAAGTAAAGATTTTAGATTTAGAGATTTATTCGCAATAACAATATGATTAGTATCAAGAATTTTTTTATTAGTTTCAATACATAAAAGTTTCCAAAAATAAACATTGTCATTTAAAAAAATATCAATAATATTAAAGGGTAATAAAATTATAGTGGTGTCTCCAATGGCAGAGACATCGTATATAGTATTGCATTTGTTAACATACTCAACATCTCCAAAAAAATCTCCTTTTTCAAGAGAGTTTAAAAAAAGATGTTTTCCAGAGGATGTTATATATGAAATTTCAACTTTACCCTTTACAATAAAATATATATTATTTACTTTGTTGTGTGAGTTTAAAATTATTTCATTTGGAGAATAATTTTTTATAAAAATTTTAGATTTGATTTTAGGGGTAATTATATGTGAAAGATGATTGTTATAGATATAGTCGTCAATATTCATTTTAGCTCCTTAAAAATAAAAATATGTAATATAATTATATCATAAGATGAAAATAAAAGATAAAATAGAGGAGGAAATTATGAGAGCAGTAGATATAATACAAGACAAAAGAGATGGTAAAATTCTTTCTAAAGAGGAAATTAGTTTTCTTTTAGATGGTTATTTAAAAGGTGAAATTCCTGATTATCAAATGTCATCTTTTTTAATGGCAGTATATTTTAAAGGGATGTCTAAAGAAGAATTGAAAGTGTTTACGGAAAAAATGGTGAATAGTGGAGAAATAATAAAATTTGAAGGAGTGAATAAATTTTTAATAGATAAACATTCTACTGGTGGAGTTGGAGATAAAACAACAATTGCTTTAGCTGGTTTGTTTGCTAGTTTTGATATAGGGACTGCTAAACTTTCTGGTAGAGGGCTTGGACATACAGGAGGAACAATAGATAAATTTGAATCAATAGAAGGATTTACTTTTCCTCAAACAAAGGAAGAATTAATATGTATGACAAATACAACAGGAACTGGAGTAATGGGAGCTTCAAGTAAAATAGTTCCACTTGATAAAAAAATATATGCGTTAAGGGATGTTACAGCTACAGTTCAGAGTATACCATTAATTGCAAGTTCAATAATGAGTAAAAAACTTGCAGTTCATGCAGATGGTTTAATTTTGGATGTTAAAGTTGGTTCAGGAGCTTTTATGAAAAATATTGAAGAAGCAAGAAAATTAGCAAAATCTATGTTGGATATAGGGGAAAGTTTTGGAAGAAAAGTAGCAGCAATATTAACTAATATGGATGAACCTCTAGGATTAGCAGTAGGAAATTCAAATGAAGTAATAGAAGCAATAGAAACTTTAAAAGGAAAAGGACCTGAAGATTTTACAGAACTTGTAGAGACTCTAACAGCAATGGCTCTAATGATAAAGGGTGATGTTAAAGATTTAGAAACAGGTAAATTAAAAGTTAAAGAAGTTATAGAGTCAGGGAAGGCAATTAAATATTTAAAAGATTTTATAAAATATGCAGGAGGAAATCCTGATTTGACAGATGATTATTCTTTATTACCTTTAGCTAAAAATGAATTTTTAGTTAAAGCTGATTGTAATGGTTGGGTAAAGGGAATAGAAGCAGAAAAAGTAGGAAAAGCGGGAATGGTTTTAGGAGCAGGAAGAGCAACAAAAGAAGATATTATAGATCATTCAGTAGGTGTTATTCTTAATAAAAAAACAGGAGATAAAGTTAAAATAGGAGATGTTATAGCTAAACTGCAATATAATGATAATAAAAACTTAGATTCATCTATTAATTTTATAAAGGAAGCTTTTGAAATTTCAAAAGAAAAAGCTATACCTAAAAAAGTAATATTTGAAATTCATACTGTAAATATATAGATAAAAAATAAAAAAAAGAATATACTAATAAGGAGAAATAAAAAATGAAAATAAATAAATATATCGATCATACACTTTTAAAGGCTGTAGCAACATCAGAAGATATTGAGAAATTATGTGAGGAAGCTAAAGAATATAACTTTGCTTCAGTGTGTGTAAATAGTTGTTATGTAAAAACATGTTTTGAAATATTAAAGGGTACAGATGTTAAGGTTTGTGCAGTTATTGGATTTCCTTTGGGAGCAATGTCAACAGCAAGCAAAATTTTTGAAGCTAAGGATTGTATAAAAAATGGAGCTAAAGAAGTAGATATGGTTATAAATGTGGGGATGCTAAAAGCCAAAAAATATAACTATATTGAAGAAGAAATACGAAAAATAAAAGAAGCTGTAGGAGAAAATATATTAAAAGTAATAATTGAAACTTGTTATTTAACAGATGCTGAAAAAATTAAAGTTTGCGAACTTTCAATGAAGGCTCATGCTGATTTTGTAAAGACTTCAACAGGATTTGGAACAGGAGGTGCAACTTTTGAAGATGTAGCTTTAATGAAAAAAGTAGTTGGAAATATTTGTAAAGTTAAGGCTTCTGGTGGAGTAAGAGATTTAAAAACAGCATTAAAATATATTGAAATAGGAGCAGAAAGACTTGGAACGAGTTCAGGAATTAAACTTATGAAAGGAGAGTAATATGGATTCTATAAAAAGAGTGATATTAATAGTACTGGATAGTGCTGGTGTAGGTGAATTACCAGATGCTGAATTATTTGGAGATGTGGGATCGAATACTTTTGGACATATAGGAGAAATAACAGGAGGACTAGATTTACCTAACATGCAAAAATTAGGGTTAGGAAATATTATTGAGATAAAAGGTGTTCCTAAAGAAAAAAAACCTACAGGATTATATGGGAAAGCTAAAGAGTTAGCAAAAGGAAAAGATACAACAACAGGTCACTGGGAAATAGCTGGACTTGTAACAAAGACTCCATTTCCTACTTATCCTAATGGATTTCCAAAAGATACAATAGAAGAATTTGAAAAAAGAACAGGAAGAAAAATATTATGTAACTTACCATATTCAGGAACAGAAGTAATAAATGATTATGGAGATGAAGCAGTTAAAAATAAAAACTTTATAGTTTATACAAGTGCAGATCCAGTTTTTCAAATAGCAGCTCATGAAAAACACATTTCATTAGATGAATTGTATGAAGCTTGCAAAGTTGCATTAGAAATATGTAATGAAAAATCTCCAGTAGCTAGAGTTATAGCAAGACCGTTTATAGGAAAAAATGGGGATTATACGAGAACATCTAATAGACATGACTTTTCGGTTCTTCCTTCTGGGAAAACTCTTTTAGACGAATTAAAAGAAAATAAGTTAGATGTTATTAGTATAGGGAAAATAAGTGATATTTTTGCAGGTCAAGGAATAACTAAAAATAAAGGAAGTAATAAAGATAATTTAGATGGAATTTTAAAAACAATAGCTGCTATAGAAGAAGATACCAAGGGTCTAATTTTTACTAATTTAGTTGATTTTGATGCTAAGTACGGACATAGAAGAAATGCCTTTGGATATAAAGAAGCTTTAGAAGAATTTGATAATTATCTTCCTAAAATAATTTCAAAAATGAAGGATTCAGATTTATTAATTATAACAGCAGATCATGGCTGTGATCCTACATTTAAAGGAACAGATCATACAAGAGAATATATACCTATTTTAGCCTATTCAAAAAATATAAAAAGTGGTAATATAGGTATAAGAGAAAGCTTTTCGGATATAGCTGCAACAATAAAAAAAATATTATTAGAAAAAGAAGAAAAAAATAGTTTTATAAAATAAAGGGGGAATATATGAATGAAGATCAGATATTATCTTATATTGATGAAGCTATAAAAGTAAGATCCAAAGCTTACGCAAAGTATTCTAATTTTAAGGTAGGGGCTATACTTATAGATAATAAAGATAATATGTACAAAGGGGTTAATGTTGAAAATAGCTCCTATGGATTGTCAAATTGTGCAGAGAGAAGTGCTATATTTTCTGCAGTTTCAGGTGGAATGAAAAATATAAAAGTTCTTTGTGTTGTAGGGGATACATCGAATCCAATATCTCCTTGTGGAGCATGTAGACAAGTTATAAAAGAATTTTCAAATGATGAAACAGTTATTATTCTTTCTAATTTAAAAAAAGAATATAAAGTATATAATATTGAAGAATTGCTTCCTTATGGTTTTAAATTATAAAATGAAATGAGGGAAAAAGATGTCTAGGCAAATAACTAATAGAGTTTTTATGGTGAAACCAATAAAATTTGATTATAACAAAGAAACAGCTAAAGATAATATTTATCAAAAAAATAATAATTTAAAGAAAGAAGAGATTCAAAAAAGAGCATTAAAAGAATTTGAATTATTAGTGGATAAATTAAAAAAAAATGGAGTAGAAGTAAATGTTTTTAAGGATACGCTTTTACCTGAAACTCCAGATAGTATATTTCCAAATAATTGGTTTAGTTCTCATGAAGATTCGATTGCTTTTTATCCTATGTATGCTAAAAATAGAAGAGAAGAATTGAAAAAATTTAAAGAATCCTTATTAGGATTAGTTGATTTAGAAAAAATAAAAAAAATAGATTTAAGTTTTAAAAGTTTTGAAAATAAATTTTTAGAAGGGACAGGAAGTTTAGTTTTAGATAGAAAATTTAAGAAAGCATATTGTTGTATTTCTAAAAGATCGAACAAAAAATTATTTCTAAGAACTTGTAAAAAATTAGGCTATAAACCAGTATGTTTTAAAGCTTATCAACAAGGGAGTCCTATTTATCATACGAATGTTTTAATGAGTATAGGTGAAAAAATAGCATTAGTTTGTCTTGAAGCTATAAAGAGTTCTAAAGAGAGAGAAAAAGTAAAAAAAGAATTATTAAGTTCTGGGAAAGAGATTATAGAAATTTCCTTAAATCAAGTTTTAAAATATTTAGGAAATATTTTGGAACTTCAAGGAGAAAATGGAAATTTTATAATTTTATCTGAAACTGCATATAATTCTTTAACAGTAAAACAAAAACAGACTATATTGAAATTCACAAGAATAGTTACCTCTAATGTAGAAACTATTGAGCATTTTGGAGGGGGTTCTGTTAGGTGTATGATAGGAGAACTTTTTTAAGATTAAAAAAAGAAAATAGATATTCCTATAATAGAAATTAGAGCACCTAAAATTTCATATTTTTTAATTTTTTCTTTAAAAAATATTATTGAAATAGGAATTATTAATATTGGACTAGTGGATGAAATAGTAGAGGCTACAGATGCGTTTGAATGTTTAAAAGCTTCAACTAAAGCAGCGATTCCAAATATAGATGTAAAAGTACCACAACATATAAAAAACATATTTCTAGTATTTTTTAAGGCTGAGATTAATTCTTGGCCTTTTTTTTGAGCTAAAATTAAAATACCAAATCCTAAAATTGCAGCAATAAGTCTGATTTGAGTTGTTGCTAGTGAGTCATAGGATGTAGAACCTAGTTTAGTTAAAATAACTCCTAGAGACTGTCCTAAAGTGGCTAAAAAAGCGTATAATAAACCTGTAGGAGAAAAATTAAAAGTGATTTTATTTTCAGAGTTGTTTGGTCTTAAAATGACGATAGCTACTCCTAAACAAGTTATAAATATCGCGGTTAATTGTAATGAGGATAAATGAACTCCTAGAAAGATAAAATCTATTAAAGCAACAATAATAGGAGATAAAGTCATAATCAGCATAGTTATTCTAGCTCCAATTTTTTTGAAAGCTTTAAAAAGAAAAAAATCTCCAAGAAACATTCCAATAAAACCAGAAAGCAAAAGAAGTCCTAAGTCATTTGAAGGGACATCGATAGGGAAAAAAAGATGGCGTTTTGTAAAAAGACAAACTATACCAAGCATAAAAGTTCCGATACAAACTCTTAAAAAATTAGCTATTTGGGGGTGTATTTTTCTGGCAATATTTTCAAATATTAAAGATGATGTAGTCCAACTTAGTGCTGTGAATAAAGCTAAAAATTCTCCTAAAAAATTCATAGATCCTCCTATTTAAAATTAAATAATTAAAGAGTATAATATCTTAAAATAAATTAAAAGTCAAGGAGATTTAAAATTGTAATAATACAATTTTTATAATTTGTGAGATTTTTTTTAACAAAGTGGTATATAATTTATCTAAAGATTAAGAATTAAAAGAGGTGATTATTATGTATAAATATTTATTTGGTCCAGTGCCTTCAAGAAGATTAGGGAGATCTTTAGGGATAGATATAGTTAATCCTAAAACTTGTAACATGAATTGTATATTTTGTGAATGTGGAATAACTAAAGAATTAATAAAAGAAAGAAAAAGTTATATAGATTTAGAGGAAATGAAAAAAGAATTTTTACATGCTTTAGATACAGTAGAATTTGATTGTGTAACATTATCAGGAAGTGGTGAACCAACTTTAAATAAAGATTTAGGAGAAATAATAAATTGGTTAAAAAAAGTAACTGATAAAAAAGTAGTCTTAATTACAAATTCTGGTTTACTAATGAAAAAAGAAGTTAGAAATCAATTGAAAAATTTAGATATTATATTGCCTACAATAAATAGTGTTTGCAATTCTACATTTAAAAAGATTAATAGAGCTTATGAAGATTTAAGTATTGATGATATAAAAAATGGGTTAAAATCTTTAGGGGAAGAATTTAATGGAGAAATTTTATTAGAAACATTTATTATAGAAGGAATAAATGATACAAAAAAAGAATTGGATGGATTAGCTAATTTTTTGAAATCAATAAGATATACTAAAATTCAACTAAATACATTAGATAGAATAGGAGCTGAAGAGTGGGTAAAACCATCTTCAAAAGAAAGATTAGAAATAATAAAAAAATATTTAGAATTAAAGAATGTTAAAAATATAGAAATTATAGGAAAATTTAAAACAGAAGATAAAATAGAAAAAAATGAAAACCTTTTAAAAAACATGAAATCTAAAAGGAAGTACAGTGAAGAGGAATTGAAAAATATATTTATAAAATAAAAAAATAAAAATATAATAAAAAAAATGTTGACAAAAAATAGGAAATAGATTATAATCATTCTTGTGTGTGATGCCGCTTTAGCTCATCTGGTAGAGCAACTGACTTGTAATCAGTAGGTGACTGGTTCGATTCCGGTAAGCGGCACCATTATTTTTGCCCCGTTCGTTCAACGGTTAGGACATCAGATTTTCACTCTGGAGACAGGGGTTCGATTCCCCTACGGGGTACCATTACAATTTAATAATGTCGGTGAGGTTCCCGAGTGGTCAAAGGGAGCAGACTGTAAATCTGCCAGCTCAGCTTTCGAAGGTTCAAATCCTTCCCTCACCACCACTTAAAAACTACACTGTCAAAAAAAATAGGAAAGTGTGGCTTTTTTTTTAAATATAGGGTAAAATAAGAATACAGTGTAAAATATAAAATTAGAAAATTAATAAAAATTTAGGAGGACAAAAAAAATGGCAAAAGAAAAATTTGACAGAAGTAAACCCCATGTAAACATTGGTACAATAGGACACGTTGACCACGGAAAAACAACTACAACAGCAGCTATCTCTAAGGTATTAG